>CANJEC010000202.1 GCA_947473395.1 Actinomycetota bacterium
GCACGTGTTTCTTTCGAGGAACTCACACGCAAAGAGGGCAAGCCCGAACAGGCTGTCCCAAAGATTGTCGAAGGCCGCCTGAACTCTTGGTATGCAGAACGCGTGCTGCCAGAGCAGGGTGTGTTCGGAGAGAAAGAAACCGTGGCTGAGCGTTTGGGCGAGGCTCGCATTGCGCGTTTCGCACAAGCAATCATCGGCTCCTGAGCACAGAGAGTCAGATACAAGAATGACTGCACCACGTTGGTCCCGAGTCCTCATCAAACTCTCTGGCGAGGCTTTCGCCGGGGATGAGGGCTTTGGGATCGACGGTGAAGTCGTGACCAGACTCGCCGCCGAGATTGTGGCTGTAAAGCAACAGTTCGAAGTGGACATTGCAATCGTTGTGGGTGGCGGCAACATTTGGCGCGGCATGACTGGCGAGGGCGCAGGAATGGACCGTGCCCAGGCCGACTACATGGGCATGCTTGCCACGATTATTAATGGACTCGGCCTGCAAGAAACCCTTGAGCGACTCGGTCAACCGACTCGCGTGCAAACAGCGATTCAGATGTCTCAGGTGGCCGAGCCGTATATTCGCCGTAAGGCAATCCGTCACCTTGAAAAGGGGCGAGTTGTCATCTTCGCTGCCGGCACCGGTAACCCGTTTTTCACCACTGACACCACCTCGGCACTGCGAGCAGTAGAGATCGACGCCGAAGCAATCCTGATGGGCAAGAACGGAGTGGACGGCGTCTACACCGCTGACCCTCGACTCGACCCCACTGCCGAGTTGCTGACCGAGGTGTCCTATATCGATGTGCTCAATCGTGGACTCAAGGTCATGGATTCCACTGCAATCACCCTTTGCATGGATAACAACCTGCCCATCTGCGTGTTCGACCTGATGGGTGAGAACATCGCCCCGCTACTCGCAGGCGAACACATCGGCACTGTCGTCTCCTAACCCCGAGTAGCCCGCGCTCCACTCGCGGCGACCGCCGCCCCCATCCCCGTTCTGTCATGCGAGGGACCCTCCGGGCGGGGTCTGAGGCATTGCAGAACGACTACTGTCCGGTCATGGCTGACACGAGTGGAACTGACTGGACCGAACTTTCGGCGAGGGCATCGATGGCCTCGCACCGACTGATCGGGTGGATCTATTGGGACCCAACTGCAATCGATGCCTATACCCGCCTGGGAATTGAGAACGGGTTTGGCTATTACATCGCTAGCCGTGGTGCACCCCTGGCTGCGGCCGGGCACCAAAGCGTTGCGGCTGCTTTCTATTCGATTCACCCTGGGTTTGTTCAGATCTCTCTAGAGATGGCAGCTGCAGTGACCAGCTTTGATCAGATCACCCGGATCCGTAACGAGGCTGTGGGCATTGGGGTGCGAGCCACCGCGCCCGAAATCTGCGATGCGTTAGCTGACATGGGGGAGCGGCTGTGGGAAGTTGTCGATTCGCTGCCCTCTTCTGGGCGAGTGCTGTTCGCTGCTCACCGCCAATGGCATCGGTCAGAAGACCCACTCGTCTCGGCTTGGCTAGCGCTCAACTGCATCCGCGAGTATCGCGGTGACACCCACTTTGGCATTCTGCTCTCAGAAAATCTGAGCGGAACACAGGCCGGTCTGCTGCACGACGCCCACCTGAATTACCCGGGGGATTGGATTCCCCGAAGCCGAGGAGCCGATGACGCTGCCCTCGAGCTTGCGTTAGCCGATCTTGAGCAGCGTGGGCTAGCAGCGGGTGGAGTCGTGAATCAGGCAGGCCTTGACCTGCGCGAACGCATCGAGGTTCGCACCAACGAACTCACCGAAGTTGCCTGGCGGGCGCTCGGTGAGGAATCCACGCGGCAGTTCGTCGAACTGATCGAACCTGTGGGGTCGCGGTTTATGGACAGGATCGATGCGACTGCAGGGCCCAACTGGATGCCGGCGGCACGCGACCGGCGAGTCAACTGACAGCCGAACAAACTGACAGCCGAGCCGACTGACCGCCGCCCTCACGTAGGTCGGGTGTAAGCGCTAGTCGGCTTGAATGATCCGGGCTACCAGCAGAACCAGAATCACCAGAGCAATCGAGGTCTGGACCATCATGAGCGCTTTGGCTGGCCGGGTCCGGGTGTTCTCTAGCGTTGGCCCGAACGTTGAGTTCGTGAAGAACGACAGCACGAAGTAGTCGAACCATCTTGGGGGTTCATCTGGGCGATGACCGTTTGGCTCAAAGTCGAAGGCGCCTCCCGGGAGGTGCGCGTCTGCAAGTTGATACCAGAGTGAGAAGTTCAAGGTGATGGAAATGAAGGCCAAGCCCAAGTCAAGGGTGAGGCCCAGCTGACTCTGGGTGCTCAAAGCAGGAGCGGCGATCAGGGTTGTCAGATTGATGAGCAGGTTCAGACCTGCCAAGGTGAGGTATCCGAGCATAAGCGGCATGGCGATTCGGGGGGTCCTACGATTGGCAAACAGGACCATTGCTGCTGAAAGCGCCATGAGCAGCACAAAAGAAATGTTGGCTAGCAAGCTCACAATGCGGCCCACCTGATCGACTGTCGCTCCACCGGGCATCGCACTTTGAAGCCGCGAGGTGAGGAGCAGGTCGAACAGTTCAATCGCCGCAGCCACTCCGGCAAAGGGAAGCAACCGCATGGCTGGGCGGTCACGAGGGCGGTCGTAATGATCATCGCCAGCTGAGAGTGGCTCGAACAGGGCACGTATTCCCCCGCCTAGCGGCACTGAGTCCTCTGGATGGGTTTCGGGTGAATCGGACACGTGAGCAACCACCTGAGATTTGGCGTACACCAGCACGCTTGAAGCATCTGAAGTTATCGCGCAACCACTCAGTTCTGGTGCTGCGATGTGGAAACCTAGGCTGATGAGCGAACCGATGAGCGCAAAGTTCTTTGTTGATTGCGACCCCGGCCACGATGACGCCATTGCGCTTGCCGTGGCCGCGCACCGCGGCCAGTTGCTTGGGGTGACCACGGTGGCTGGAAACGTTGCGGTTGAACAAACCACCATCAACGCTCTCACGGTGCTGCAGTTGCTGGGTAGTGAGGTCGAGGTTCACTCAGGCGCTGCTGTGCCGCTGAACGGTCAACCGGGGCAGTTCGCCTCGTTTGTCCATGGCGACAACGGCCTTGTTGGTGCGACCATGCCTGAGCTGACTCGCTCAGTTGCGGGTGAGGATGCGGCCGGGTACTTGATTGAGGCGACTAGTGAACATCCCGGTGCTTGGATTCTGGCGATTGGCCCACTGACGAACCTGGCTCTCGCACTCCAACGCGATTCCACCCTTGTGGATCGGATCGCTGGCATCACCATGATGGGCGGTGGCACCTATGGCAACATCACTGCTGCAGCCGAGTTCAACATCAGCTTCGACCCCGAGGCCGCTGATGTGGTATTTCGCAGTGGCGCAAAGATCGTGCAATGTGGGCTGGATCTGACCCATCAACTCTGTGTTGATGACGCTCTAGTTGCTGCATCGCGAGCTACCGGTACTGCGTTCGGAGAGTTTTGCTCCGGCATGCTCGGCGGCTATCTGGACAACATCCGGGCACTGACGGGAAGTAACGCTGAGGCTGTGTTGTATGACCCCTGTGCCGCATTAGCGGTGACTGATCCTGAGTTATTTGAATTTGTGCAGCGCTACGTTGAGGTGGAGTTGACCGGCGCGCTGACTCGTGGAATGACGCTTATGGATCAGCGGTCATGGATGGCAGAGGGTGGTCCGGTTCAGTGGGCACAGACAATCGACGCTGTTGCTGCCACAAATCTGATTCTTGATTCGATAGCGGCAGCGCCCTGAGCGGCAGCGATTGCTATGCCCGCAGTAACGCCTCTACTTCGGCTCGTGTGGGCAGTGCTGCTCGTGCCCCAACAGAGCGGGTGGCGAGTGCCCCAGCAGCGCAGGCAAATGCAGGGTCTGCGCTGACTGCAAAGGCTGCGCAAA
>CANJEC010000203.1 GCA_947473395.1 Actinomycetota bacterium
CATCCGAGGCCGATCAGTTGCGTCAGGCAATGGGCTCAAAAAGGTCGAGCCGAAAGATGGCTGTGCTTCGCGAGCGATTTGATGTCGGCACGTCACAACGAGGAGTGACTGCAACAGTGGCCCAGCAGATTTGGGAAAAGATTGCGGCTTTCGCTAACTACGGATTTCCCGAGTCTCACTCGGTCAGCTTTGCCTACCTGGTGTACTCCTCGTCTTGGATCAAGCTGCATTATCCGGCAGCATTTTGCGCGGCATTGCTGAATGCTCAACCGATGGGTTTTTATTCGCCGCACTCGCTTGTCCAAGATGCCCGCAGACATGGAATCAAGGTGCACACTCCTGACCTACATCGTTCTGATTGGTGTGCCACGCTCGAAAGGCCAGACTCGGATGAACATGCGGGCAGTTCGGGCAGTTCGGGCAGTGCAGTCCGCTTAGGATTTTCTTCTGTTCGCTTGATTGGAAAAACTCTGGCTAAGCAGATTGCGGCAGGTCGGCCATATGCAGATATGGAAGACCTGATGCGCCGATCTTCGCTGAATCAGGCGCAACTCGAAGCCCTCGCAACGGCCGGAGTCTTTGGGTCAGATAACCGCCGTTCGGCACTTTGGTCTGCTGGCGCGGTGGCTCAATCTGGGTCGGATCGTTTGCCTGGAATTCTGCTTGGTCTCGATGCACCCCAACTGCCTGGCATGGATGACTGGGAACATGCCGTAGCTGACCTGTGGTCTACAGGGATTGCTCCCGAGGGCCACCCAACAAAATTCCTACGAGCAGACCTTGATCGCCGCGGAGCCGTCACTGCGATTGAACTGAGCGGATTAGCAGATGAGGCCAAAGTGTTAGTTGCTGGGGTGGTTACTCACCGGCAACAGCCAATCGCTGCGGGGGGTATCACCTTTGTGAGCCTTGAAGACGAGACCGGGATCATCAATGTGGTGGTGTCTCGTGGGTGTTGGGCGCGATTTCGGCCAGTGGTGGCCTCTGCTGCGGCGCTCCTTGTGAGTGGTCGTCTCGAGCACAGCGTAGATGGGGTGATGAACGTGATCGCAGAGAAGATTCAACTGTTGCCTGTTGTGGCAGCTTCGCGTTCGCGGGACTTCCACTGAGAAACAGTCACTCGTTCTCGCTACCCTTAGAAACTGCAACATGCAACGATGCGGGCGGCTCGTCAGTACATAACCGAAAGGGCCACGAGATGCCGATACATGGATCACTTTTCCAGGAATATTCAGAAACCACGGGACAGGACCCGTTTACGCACCAGAACAAAAAGATGCTCAAGGTGGCAATGCAGTACGGCCCCGTTTTGGCCCGAACCGGATCCATGGTGGCCTACCAAGGTGATGTGAAATTTGCCAATAGCGGGTCTGGAGGCATGAGCAAACTGCTGAAGTCGAAAATGACTGGCGAAGGGGTCGACATGATGACCTGTGAGGGAACCGGCGAACTGTTCCTCGCTGATATGGCCTCAGAGATTCAGATCATGTACCTAGAAAACGACATGATCTCTGTGAATGGGGCAAACGTGTTGGCCTTCTCGGCATCGATTGAATGGGATATTCATCGAGTGAATGTGGGGCGGGCATCCATGATGGCCGGAGGAATGTTCAACGTGTCCTTGCGAGGCACTGGTTATGTGGCAGTCACCACCAAAGGTGACCCCGTGGCGCTCGATGTCAGCGGAGCAGCAACCTATGCAGATGCAGATGCCGTGGTGCTATGGACTCCAGGAGTGGTGATGGATGTTCGAGTCGACACCGGTGGAATGAAATCCATGCTGCGAGGAGGAACCGGCGAACTGATCCAGATGGCCTTTGGCGGAAACGGCTACGTTCTAGTGCAGCCTGCCGAGAGCGTGGTGAGCGGCGGCCATCAAGCCGCTGCGCAGCCAAAATCTAATTCGTTTGGTGGCCTTGGCGGCCTGCTCGGTAGCTGAAATCGGCGTCGGTTCGGGGTATCCATACACCTAGGCACCCTGATCGCATAACCTAAAGATTCTCTGCGGGCGGCCGATAGGAGTAAATGTGCTGCGCGCCCGAGTGTCAACCTGTTGCCCTGCTGGGGCGTTGAGTAACAGATGACTGCGTCACCGGCCACCCCTGTTCGACGACTGAACTTGCGCCCACGGGCCGTTCTTTGGGTTGTAGCAGCGGTTTCGGTTCCGGTATTCCTCACAGGCGCTCTTCCCGTTGCTGCTGCGCCTCAAGCTGCGCTACCCGTACCAAAACTGACTGCACAGACTGCGCAAAAGGGTGGTCCGGGCTCTGGCAGTTCTTCTCGCCAAGTTGATGTTCTGACAGCAACCCGTGAAGAAGTTACGCAAAAAATTCAGGAACTCGATGCTCAGTACGCAGAACAACAAGGCGCCGTGGCCCAAGCCGAGGTTGCAGTTGGGCTAGCAAACGAGGCAGTAGGCCGGGCAAGAGCTCGGGTGACGCTCGCCGAGAACGAAGTCGAACTCGCTCGCCAAACCGTTCGTGCCTACGCAGTCGAGGCCTATATCACCCCGCCCGCCGAGGATGCTCTTCGTGTGCTCTCGGTTGGTCAGGCAGATGATGCTTCGTATGCAAATGAGGTCATCAAGATTATGGCTGACGACCGGCATAAGGTGGTTGACATCTTGGTTGGGAAGCGCAAGGTTGCCGCCGACGAGTCTGCAACTGCTGACGCCGCTGCAGCTGCAGCTGCCGATCAAGTTGCGGCCAAGCAGGCACAGCTAGGCGAACTTGAAGGAATCCGTTCCGAGCAGGAGTCACTTGCCGCCGAGCTTGATGACCGTCTCGATGCTGCTCTTGCAGAGGCCGCTGCGCTTGCCGAAATAGATCGTCAAATGGCGGCAGAGTTAGCGGCTCAAGAAACCGCTCTTCGCAAAGTTTCAGCCGTGCCCTCGCCTCGAGTGCAAGATGTAGCGGTACCCGCAGGCGCAGCGCCGGTTGGAACCGTGCCGGCAAATGGCCCGGCGCCAACTGACCCGACAACTCCAAACCCAGTACCTGGGGCTCCGGCGCCTACTTCGCCTCCGAGAACAGCGCCGCCAGCGACCTCGCCCCCTCCGGTACCTGTGCCGAGCGGCGGCGGTGTGAGTGTTACCTCGGTGGGGGGAATCACAGTCAACGTTGCGATTGCGGGCCAGATCAGGGGATTGCTTGATGCCGCCACGGCAGCCGGTTTCAACCTGCGTGGCGGCGGCTACCGCAGCTCAGCAGCACAAGTGGCCACTCGCCGCGCCAATTGTGGGTCGACCTATTACGACATCTATCAGAAGCCTGCCTCACAGTGCAGCCCACCCACTGCAATCCCGGGCCGCTCCATGCATGAGCAGGGAAGAGCGATTGATTTTACCTCGGGCGGGGCATTGATTACTTCTCGCTCCAACCCGGCATTCGTGTGGCTCAGCAGAAACGCAAGCAGGTTTGGTATGTATAACCTGCCCTCCGAACCTTGGCACTGGTCAACGAACGGAAACTAAGCCTGCTCTGGGTGCGTAGGCCTGACCTTGTGGCCACTAGACCGGCTGAGGAACCGGATTCTGAGGAACCGGTTCGCGAAGAACTGGTTACTGACGAATCTTAGAGAGCAGTCGCAGCATCTCGAGGTAGAGCCAGACCAGAGTCAAGATCAGTCCAAACGCTGCGTACCAGTCCATATAGGCCGGTAGGTTGTTCTTTGATCCGCGCTCAATGAAATCAAAGTCCAAGATCAGATTGAGCGAAGCAACAATGACGATGACCACGCTGATGCCAATGCTCAGCAGACCGCCACCCTGCCAGGGTGGCTGTAGGTCCGTAAAGAGGCTCAGAACGAACCCCATCAGGTACATAATCATGATGCCGAAGGTTGCCCCGATGACGCCTTTGGTGAACTTGGGAGTTGCCCGAAGGATGCGCAATCCGTACATCACGAGCATGGCCAAGAACAC
>CANJEC010000204.1 GCA_947473395.1 Actinomycetota bacterium
CTCGACTTAGACCTGTGCACGTATGTGTTGGAATGGCATGCACGAGTTCCGGGGTGGCGAGACCATGCCGAGCAGCTTGATCAGTTTGCGCACTACGCGTTTTTGCATCGTGAGTTGCAAGTGCTCAGTTACTTACGCGGACCAAATCGCTGGGTGCTCAAATGCCCGCAACACCTAGAGCGGCTCGGGCCGCTGATGGCAACTTTCCCAGATGCCACCGTTGCGTTCACCCTTCGCGACCCAGTTGCCGTGTTGCAATCAGCGATCACCATGCTTGCCTACGGGGACCGCAACCGTCGGGTGCAGATCGATGCCGACCAGCTAGCTTCATATTGGGTGGATCGCGTTGAGCGACTACTGCGTGCTGCGGTGAGCGACGCACATCTGATACCTACAGCGCAGCGGGTAGATGTTGAGTTCAAAGAGTTCATCTCTGATGACCAAGCAATGGCTGAGCGCATCATTGAGATGTCCGGACTTGAACTCACAGACCAAGCCAGCAAAGGGCTGCGGCAATATATAGAGAGCAACCCTCGCGGCAAGGAGGGTCGTATCGTGTATGACCTGCAAGGTGACTTTGGTCTGAATCCAGCTGAACTCTACGAACGGTACGCGTTTTATTTTGATGCGTTCCCACAGATCCGCAAAGAGGTGAACTGATGTCTGGAATCCACCGAACGCGACCAGGTGCCGACTCCATGGCTGCTGCCACCGACGCTCCGGCAATCGATCTTGGGGACGACATCTGGATGTCACCCGGATGGTCGAACAGCTACATGATCCCCACCGAAGAGGGCCGGGTAATTATCAACACGGGGATGGGATTCGAGGGTCCGCTTCATGCGCGTGCGTATGACGCTGTGGACTCTGCGCCGGTTCACTCTGTGCTGCTCACTCAGGGTCATTACGACCACGTTGGCGGCATCGACGTGCTCAAAGACGATGAGAGTCAGGTGGTGGCGCAGGCCAACTTCACGATGTGGCGAGATGACAACGAACGTCTTGAGATGTTCCGGTCGCGCAACTCGGCCTTTGCCTTTATGGATGCCATTCTTGGGGCCATGGAGTACACCCGATCAGTCGGAGTCGGCGCTGTTCCCCAGGCGCGTCCCGAGCCAACACTGCTCGTCGAGGATCGCCTCGCCCTTCAGATCGGCGGGCGCCGGCTAGAACTCATCGCGACTCCTGGCGGGGAGACTTTTGACTCGATGGTCGTCTGGCTGCCCGAGTCTCGAACCCTGTTCTCTGGCAATTTATTTGGCCCACTCTTTGGCCACGTTCCCAACCTAGTGACCATTCGCGGCGACCGATACCGCGATGCGCTCACGTACATTGATTCTCTTAATCTGGTGCTTGAGCTTGCACCCGAGCGGCTGATCACTGGCCACTTTGATCCGATCATTGGTGCCGATCTGATTGCGGGTGAGGTCCGGGCCATGCAAGAGGCAATGCACTCAGTCCACGACCAAACTGTGGCTGGCATGAACACTGGCGCCGATGTCTACACGCTGATGCAAGAGATTCAGACTCCAGACCACCTTGATGTGGGCGAGGGGTACGGGCAGACAAAATGGAACGTCCGGGCTATCTGGGAGAATTACGCAGGCTGGTTTCATCACCGGTCCACAACCGAGCTGTTTGGGGTGACTCCCCTAGCCGTGGCCCCCGACCTAGTAGCCGCCGCCGGGGCGGATGCGTTTGTGGACATGGCTGCTGCACACCTTCAGGCCGGCCGGGCAGTAGAGGCGTTGCAACTGACCGACATTTTGTTGGCTACCGAACCCCGACACGCCGAGGCGCTGAGCGTTGCAATTGCAGCACATGAGCACCTGATCGAGAACACAACAAACTTCTGGGAGCGCGCGTGGTTACGTCGCTCCATAGCCAAATTGGAGAAGCCATGAGCCCATCAGACCCGCCTTCCAGCACCGCTGCACACAATTCTGCGAGTTTCGATTTTGCCGGGGCTGCAGTGTTGGTAACCGGGGGTAGTAGCGGCATCGGATATGCCATTGCTCAAGGCTTTGCTGCAGCCGGAGCTGAGGTCATCGTGACTGGCACTAAAGCCTCGGCTGCCGAGTACGCCGTTGACCTTGACGGGTTCGGATACCGGCAGGTTGAACTCACCGATGCGGAATCGGTAGATGTACTCGTGGCCTCACTCAGTGCGTTGGATGTGTTGGTCAACAACGCCGGTGCGAGCTTGCCCAAGGGTTTAGACGAATGGAGCCCCGAGGGTTTCGCCGCAGCCGTTGAGCTGAACTTGGTTGGCCCAATGCGCCTAACGACCGCTTGTCGTCGTTTGCTCTTTGCGAGCGAACTCTCTGGCGGTGCAAGCGTGATCAACATGTCTTCAATGACTGCGTTTCGGGCTACCGAAATTGTGCCGGGTTACGGCTCAGCCAAAGCGGGGCTCGTTACTTGGACTGCAAACCTCGCACGCCGCTGGTCCAGCCGCAATGTACGAGTCAACGCTATTGCTCCCGGCGTGATCGACACCCCGATGACTGCGCCGATGGCCGCTTTCCCTGAGTTGCTTGCAGGCGAACTGTCGCACATTCCAATGGGTCGACTCGGCCAATCTGAAGAGGTTGTCGGCACTGCACTGTTCTTGTGTTCATCAGCTGCCACATACATCACTGGCGCGACCATTGCTGTAGATGGCGGCTACCTAGCGGGCTAGTTCTGCTCGCTTAGTCAACGTTTAATCCAGACGCATTAACTAGGAGTCTCACATTGTTGCAAGTACGAGTTCACGGCCCAGCAGACGTTCGCGTCGACCAGATTGCAGAACCGGAACCCGGCCCAGCTGATGCGCTTGTGCGCGTTGCTGCCTGTGGCATCTGCGGGAGCGACCTGAGCTATATCAAGATGGGCGGGGTGGCAGGCCCTGGGCCCGAACCGCTCTGTCTGGGCCATGAGATCTCGGGCACAGTCGACTGGGTGGGTCCTGAGGTGAGTTCGGTACACGTTGGCGATCGCGTGGTGGTTCAGGCGGGCTCATCGGAGCCCATCAGCAAATACGGTAGCGGCGGGCCCTTCGGCGGTCTCACTCCCCTGCTGTGTGTGACCGAACCTGATCAGCGCCTACATATTGTTCCCGATCACGTTGCTCTGGATGTTGCAGCATTTGCCGAGCCGCTCGCCGTGGGCATGCACGCAGTAGACCAAGCCGAGGTGCAGCCAGGAGAGGGAGTTGTGGTGTTCGGCTGCGGGCCTATTGGCCTAGGAGCGGTGGCCACACTCGTTGACCGCGGCCACGAGCGTGTGGTGGCTGTTGACCTGAGCGCCACTCGTCGAGACCTTGCTCTTGGGTTGGGAGCCCAAGCAGCATTTGACCCTACGACTACTGATATCTGGGAAGAGCTCAAGTCGCTTCATGGAACCAAGCCATTTATGTTCGGCCCAACTGCGGCCACCGCAGCATTTATTGAGGCCTCAGGTGCTGACCAGGTCATCCTTGATGTGATCGATAACGCCGCAGTCGGTGCACGCTTATCGGTAGTCGCTCTTCACTACCGCCCTATCAAGGTCAGCTTCTTGACGCTGCTGATGAAAGAACTCACCCTGCGCGGGTCAATCGAATACCCAGCTCGCTTTGAGAACTCTGTTGACCTGCTCGCTCGGCGTGACCTCTCTGCTCTCATCACACATCGCTTTGGGCTTGAGCAGTTCGATGAGGCTCTAGCGGTGCTCGATGGCTCAAAGGACTGCGGCAAGGTTCTGATCGGCGTGGACCCAACCCAGTGGTAGCACTCGGGTTGATTCGCCCGGGCAGGCCAGCACTAGCTCATGGAGCAAGTACGAGATCGTCTCCCGCTGCTGCCACTAGCACCGGGCGCTCCACTATGAACATCACCGCCCAGTAGATAGCGAATCCCA
>CANJEC010000205.1 GCA_947473395.1 Actinomycetota bacterium
CCCGAGAGATACGCCAGCAGCGCCGACTCGCTTCCCCCCTGCCACATCAGGCCCTTATGAACCGTAGACATAACAGCAGGAACAGCATCCCATGGCACACGCGCGGCCGCATAGGCGGCGCACAAAACATGTTGTGCAGGCGTTCCCTGATCTTCCTCGAACTGAAACTCCAGGTGTTCCCCCTGACCAATCACCCGATGAACGCAGCGCTGCAACCCAACGGTGTCTTCTTGCAGGCGATGGCGCAGCTTGGGTTGAGGAATGCTGTTTCCAGCCTCGAGTTGAGACATCAACTGCAAAATCTCAGCGTGCATATCGGAGTCAATCTCGGGGGCAAACCGTGCCGCAATCGCACCCAGAAGAATCCCCCCAAACCCAGGGGCTGGGTCCACGGGTAACTCAAGGCGGCCGATCGCAACGCGTCGCGTCGGGGCAATCGGCCTTGAAAGAAAGGTCTCCACCTCGGCAAGCATCATCACGCTGCAAAGTTACCCGTAGCGGCGGGGAGTTTTGCAGTCGGCTTCCTAGTCTTGAACGAAGGCCAACTCCGTCACGGGTCCTCGGACCTGAGTCAACAAGGGATCAAGGCGGTAGCCCGAGGGGTGCTCCCACTGCTCAAGACTTCTTGGTGTGGTCTCTGGATGCTCCAGCAGGTGCCGCAGCAAAGCACCCTTCAGGAACTTGTTCCAATGAGAAACTGCAACGAGCGAACCGTCTGGTCGACGCTCAAAGAATTTTACGGTGATCTGGCGTAGTTCGGGTGGGTGAGTCCAAGCGGCATTGTGCTCGATCGGCAACAAATTCCACAGCTGGCGACCCTGCGCGATGGACGCAATCTGAGGCGAGAGCACTGGTCGCCACCAAGTCGAAAGCTTGCCCAAACCCGGCAGCGAAGCGCCCATCTTGAGCTTGTAATCGGGAATCAGATCGTGTGGTGAAACCACGCCCCAGAGCCCAGAAAAAATCAGAACACTTCGGGCCATTCTGCGCCGAGCCGAGGCCGCCAGCGTAGGCAGTTCAAGGGCCTCGTACAGCACACCTGTGTAACGGTCGATTGCGGGCAAAGTGGGCGAGACCAACACGGAACGGTTGGCCAAGGTTGCCGCAGCCAAAGCGTCGCCCTTGACGCCGAGAAGCTTTCCTCGCTCAGCGCTATTTCGGGCCATGACAACTTGTAAGGATTTGATCACAGCCATGCGAGGGTCAGCCCCCTGCGAGTCCCTGAGCGGCATCGCCATAGCGTCTGCAATCCATTCCGACCCTGTACCACCGCTGGCCTTTCCTTCTGATGGCGGCAAAAGAATGAGCGGCAACTTAGTAGGCACTGCATTGATGTTGGCAGAGCACGGGTGCACACAGGCAACTCGGCCGACCCCGGCGCGGCAAATCCTTCTGGTAAAACTCCTCTATGACTTTGACTCTGGATGGGCCTGCAGCGGCAAGAAGCCTTCGTGAAATCAGCCAAATCGAAGCTGCCGCTAGTGAATCCCAGCGAACAATCTCAACCCCGTTAGTAGATGCGCTTTGGGACAGCGGGCTGTTGTCATTTTTGAATACTCCCGAAGCAGGGGGTTGCGAGCCAAAATTTACAGAGGTCATCGAAACCTGGATTGAGATGGCAATCCAAGATGGCGCCTTGGGGTGGATTGGGATTGCCAATATGCCTTCGGCGATGGCCGCATCGGCCTACTTACCAGAGGAAGGCTTTCAGGAACTCTTCGGTAATCCCCTCGACCGGGTAACTGTTGGCGGGCAGTTCTTTCCAAACGGTTCCGGGGAATCCACAGGTGACGGCTACATGCTGTCAGGTTCGTGGAATTTTGGTTCCGGAACGGCTCACTCAAAGTACATAGCCTGCGGTTTCTTCCCGGTCATTAACGGCGAGGCCATCTTCGAACTTACCGAGATTCGTGCCGCGCTTGTCCCGAGAGAGCAAGTGCAGTTCACAGACGGGTGGCATGTCCAAGGCCTGCGCGGAACTGGCAGTTATGACTACGCAGTGACCGAGGTTTTTGTTCCCGAATCCAGATGCTTTCCATTATTCACCCGCCAGCCAAAGCGCGGCGGAAGTCCACTGTTTCGTATGGGCCTGATGCCCATCACTGCAGCTGGCCATGCTGCTTGGGCCCTTGGAGTCTCCAAGAGCATGCTTGATGATGTCGCCGATTTGGCACTCAAGAAGGCACGCATGTCTGACATGGAAACCTTGGCGTTGCGAAACACCTTCCAGCGCAATCTTGCGCACTTCACGGGGATGTGGCGAGCAGCTCGCGCTGGGGTGATCGAAACATTTGGGTCTGCTGAACGAGCAGTGGCTGCAGGTGAGGAACTCACCCCAAGAATGCGTGCCGACATGCGAGTGGCTGCCACCTATGCAACCGAGGCCTCACGAGAGGTCGGGCAGTGGGCTCACCTTGCTGCAGGCACCACGGCCATCCGAGATGGCAGTCGCATGGAGCGAGCATTTCGCGACCTGTACACCGGGACGCAGCACGCCTTCATCAGCGAGAAGACCTACATCGACGCGGCGCAGATTTGGCTGGGCCTGGAAGAGGACTTGCCAGGGATCTAAACGGGTTGAGGCTCAGTTTCTCGCCCTGCCCAGCCCCACCCGGTACCCCCACTAGGTACCCGCTAGGTACCCAAGAAATCTGCAGTGCCCTCGGTTGGATTCGAACCAACGACCGACGGATTAGAAGTCCGTTGCTCTATCCATCTGAGCTACGAGGGCGATCCACAAGAGCGAACTCTTGTTATATGAGCGTTGATCTTGTCACGCCGAGCACACCTTGCGTCAACACCAGCTACAAACCCGGCACGGGAGTAGTGGGTAGGCCAATCCCAGCCTTCATGGTTTCCACCATCAGCTTGGCGCCCAGCGTCTTCAGGTGAATGGCGTCATAGGTCAGCCCAGGAAGGTTTGATACAGCGGCCCAATCGGCAAGAGCAACCAGCGGGTCGCGAACAACAAGCGCATTGAGCTGCTCGTTGACATAAGGGAAGTACCAGTTGTACTTCTGTGCCTGAGCCAGCGCTGCTGGGGGGATAAGCGAGGGGTCAGGGTCTCGAAGTGTGACCCAGACGATTTTCTTCGCTCCCTTTTCGCGAAGTGTGGCTATGAGCGCGTCGGCCTCACGGTTGAACTGTGCCGCCCACGTATCGTACTGAGCGCGATCCTGGCCCCAGAGAGAGTTGTAACCAAGCGCCACCACAACAACTGATCCCACGGGAGCCGGGTCAGCTGCGAGTTCGGCATTGGCTGCCTTGAGCATCAGGGCGGGACGACCACGAACATCTACCTGCCAATCGGGCAGAGCTGCAGGCAGGGTGTCCTTGACTCCGAGGCCAACCGAGTCCGTCAGCAGCGTGAGCGTCTTTGGCCATGATGGGTTGAGTTTGATTCCGCTGTGAGCAACCGCACTGCTTAGAACTGAACCTGTTGCAGTAGTCGGTACGACGGTGGTTGGTACGGCGGTGGTCGGAGCGGCACTACTGAGTGCAGCGGTGGTCGGTGCTCCACTACTCGGCGCGGCACTAGTCGGTGCTGCTGCTGCCGGTGCTGCATGCAAGCCTGTTGAGGAACTCAGCGCATAGGAGCCGATTACCCCCAGAGTCGCGAGAAGGAGCGCAGCCAAAGAAAGCCGTACACCTCGAGAACTGTTGCCAAGCACCATGCAAGGTTACAGAGCAAAGGCGCTCAGCGGCTAGTCACTCTCATGAACCTGAGAAACCTCCGGCTTCGACTATCGAGTCGAACCGTATATGATCACTCTCCTTGTCATGGTGGCCGTAGCTCAGCCCGGTTAGAGCGCCAGGTTGTGGTCCTGGAAGTCGGGGGTTCGAGTCCCCTCGGTCACCCCAAGGCCCGGCGGCCGACTGCAC
>CANJEC010000206.1 GCA_947473395.1 Actinomycetota bacterium
ACTACGGGGTTCGAAGTAGGACCCGATCCATCAACACCTCACCAATAGGGAGACAACAATGATTACTCAGTACAACTTCATCAAGGCATGGATGCAAGCACACGCAAAGACCGAACGAGGAGCCTCCCTTGTGGAGTACGCACTGCTCGTGGCGCTCATCGCTGTGGTCTGCATCGGCGCAGTTAGCTTCCTCGCTAGCGGCACCAAGAAGACCTTCAGCTCCGCTGGAACTTCACTCGGAGCCTGAGCTAGTAGAGCCAAGCGCTCAGCAACAAAAAAACTTGAACGATGGGGTCCCGCAAGGGGCCCCATCTTCGCGTTGCAGGACAGGCCTGTGTTGCGCTGTTGGCCTGGGTTGCACGGCAAGTCTGTGTTCCTTGATCAGCACTGAGCTGCTCGCCATCGCTGAGCGTCGACACGAACGTGCCACCGGCGACACTCGACTCTTCGGGAATGTCATTTTTTTTGACCAGAAACGTTTTAGGTAGCAATGCTTGCGGAATTCTGTCACCCCCTGTTTATGGCAGAACTCTGCCATCTGAGGGCGGGGAACTTCAATGATGCGGAAACAAGGTTCACTTCTAGTTGTTTTGGTTGTGGCGTCGGTGGCCTTGTTCGCTGGGTGTACGCCTGTACCAGTCCCAACAACAACCACCACAACGGTTGCACCGGTTGCACCGGTTGACTGCACCGCCCGCGGACCGGGTGTCGACCTACACGGCTGCGACCTGGTCGGCACTGACCTGACCGACGCCAACCTGAGCGGAGCCAACCTGAGTTGGCGACATGCGATGTCGTCTGTTGTCGAAATCCATTGTCACATTCGCGTCGAGGCTGAATCGCCCAAGGGGGTGCTGTCCCCTAGTTCCTCCGACATGGGCCATGCGACCCAGAAAATTCCTGAAAGGTTGTCAAGTTTTTTGAAGAGTTGTCGATACAACTATCACGGATCTCACCCCAGGGGGTTCGCATCGGAATCTGATCCGAAACAAACTCACCAACAGCACGGAGACCAAAATGACAACGCAGATCGACTTCATCAAAGCATGGATGCAAGCACACGCAAAGACCGAACGAGGAGCCTCCCTTGTGGAGTACGCACTGCTCGTGGCGCTCATCGCTGTGGTCTGCATCGGTGCAGTTACCTTCCTCGCTAACGGCACCAAGAGCACCTTCAGCTCCGCTGGAACTTCACTCGGAGCCTGAGCCAGCAGAGCCAAGCGCTCAGCAACAAAAAAACTTGAACGATGGGGTCCCAAAAGGGGCCCCATCTTCGCGTTCTGGGTCAAACGGCTCAGAGGGCCAAGCAGCTAGTCGAGCAGTCAGTCGAGGAGTCGCATGCCGGCCGGGTTCAGCGAACCCCCGTCGGCCACCAACCCAACCGGCAAGTCGACGGCAAAGCGGGTGCGGTGAGCCGGAAAGACATGCTCGCTCATCAGTACAGCCACACCATCTTGGCTGCGAGTGATGCGTTCAGCCACGAGCACTGGGGAACCATCCGGCACACCAAGTAGCTCGGCATCGGCTTCGCTCACCAACTCGGCACCAATGGTTTGGGTCGCCCCGCCAATGCGAACTGGTAGCTGCTCCAAGAATGATGCACGCTCCACGTCATCTCTGCTCAGTGAAGACCCAAGCGCCTCGGGGCACCAGACGGTGACTCGCGCAAATGCCTGACCATCGGCAAGGTTCAGCCGCCGAACCTCGAGCAGGTTGGTCTCACCAAGCACTGCTGCAACATGCTCGGGTGCAGTAACAAAACCAAACGAGAGGATCTTTCGGTCTGAGCGGATCCCTGCTGCAGCGAGCTGAGCGTCAAGGGTTCCTAGATGAGAAAGTTGCTGTCGCAGCGGTTCTGCCGCCACGAGCCATCCAAATCCTTGCTTGCTCTCGATCAGGCCCTCGGATCGCAGAAGCTCAAGCGCCCTGCGGATGGTTACTCTGCTCGCCTCGTAGTGAGACGAGAGGTCAGACTCAGAGGGCAGCACTCGTGCCGATGCGAATTCTTGGCCCTGCAGCCGCCCACGCAGGTCATCGGCAATCACTTGATAGCGGATGCTCCTCACGGACTTGTAGTGTACTTGTATTCTTTTCCGATTCGACCGAGGAACGCCCCATGGCAGCTAGTGCTTCAACTCCGCTTGAGCTTGTAGAAACCGTTTACGAGCGATTCGAAAATCGTATTGACGCAGCCCGAGACCGTCTCGGCAGATCCCTCACGTTGTCAGAGAAAATTCTGATTGCACACCTAGATGACCCAGGTTCTGAGTTTGAACGCGGCGTCACCTACAACGACCTGCGCCCAGACCGAGTGGCGATGCAAGATGCCACGGCGCAGATGGCGCTACTGCAGTTCATGACGGCCGGCCTCGACAAAGTGGCAGCACCTTCGACGGTGCATTGTGATCACCTGATCCAAGCTAAGGAAAACGGCAAGGTTGACTTGCTTGCGGCAGAGGCGAATAACGCCGAGGTGTACGAGTTCTTGGAGTCAGTCTCGGCTCGTTACGACATTGGTTTTTGGGGACCAGGATCAGGAATCATCCATCAAGTAGTGCTCGAGCAGTACGCGTTCCCCGGCGGCATGATGGTTGGAACTGACAGCCACACCCCAAATGCGGGCGGCCTTGGAATGGTTGCCATTGGAGTGGGCGGTGCCGATGCGGTTGACGTCATGACGGGCTTCCCATTCAACCTTCGCTGGCCAAAGCTCATTGGCGTGCACCTGACCGGAGAACTCAATGGCTGGTCAGCCCCGAAAGACATCATTCTGAAGGTGGCAGAGATACTGACTGTCAAGGGCGGAACTGGAGCCATTGTTGAATACTTTGGGGCAGGAGCTAGTTCTATCTCCTGCACGGGTAAGGCAACGATTTGCAATATGGGTGCCGAGATTGGTGCGACTACCTCGGTCTTTGCCTATGACGAGGCAATGGGTCGCTACTTAGAGGCCACCGGGCGTCAAGAAATCGCTGCCGCTGCAAATGGAGTGGCTCGTCACCTGCGGTCCGACGACGAGGTGCTGGCAAACCCTGCGCAGTATTTCGATCAGGTGATCGAACTCGATCTATCTACTCTTCGGCCTCATATCAACGGCCCTCAGACCCCGGATTTGGCAAGGGAAGTCTCGGCGCTTGGGGACGAGGCTCGGGCCGAGGGCTGGCCACTCGAAATCAGTTCGGCGCTTGTCGGGTCTTGCACAAACTCCTCGTATGAGGACATCACTCGGGCAGCTTCAATTCTGCGATTTGCTGCCGCAAACGGCCTGGCTGTCAAGGTCCCGCTCATGATCACACCCGGTTCTGAGCAGGTTCGCGCAACCATCGCCAGAGACGACCTCCTCAGCACCTTCGAAGCCGCTGGCGCAACTGTGTTGGCAAACGCCTGCGGGCCCTGCATTGGCCAATGGGATCGGCCAGCGGCGGCAAATGACCACCCGAATACCATTGTGACCAGCTACAACCGAAACTTTCCGAAGCGCAACGACGGCTCTGTCAACACGTTGGCCTTTGTCACCTCACCAGAGACAGTGGTGGCGCTTGCACTTGCCGGGACGCTGGACTTTGATCCAATCAGCGACACACTCACCAACTCTTCCGGTGAGCAGGTGCTCCTGCCCGAGCCCGTCGGAGAAGAACTTCCTGCGCTCGGATTCACCCCAGGCGAGAACACATTTGTGTCTCCCCCACAAGATCGCAGCGGCATCAGCGTCAAGGTTTCGCCTACCTCGGATCGCTTACAGCTTCTCGAACCATTCCTCGCTTGGGACGGAAAGGACTACCTCGACCTGCCGATCCTGCTTAAGGCACAAGGTAAGTGCACCACCGATCACATCTCTATGGCAGGGCCTTGGCTCAAATATCGGGGA
>CANJEC010000207.1 GCA_947473395.1 Actinomycetota bacterium
CCAGATAGGCAGCGGACAATTCTTGTTCAATCTCATCAGGGGTTCCCACCCTGCGAACCAACCCATTCACCATGATCGCCGCCACATCAGCGACACCGAGCACAGTGCGGGCAAACTGCTCTACAACTAGGATTGAGGTTCCAGATTTTGCTATCTGGCCCACGATCCCATAGAGCTCCTCAACAACCAAAGGCGCTAGCCCCATGGACAACTCGTCGAGTAACAGCACGGCCGGTTCGACTGCAAGCCCCCGGGCCATTGCCAACATTTGCTGTTCGCCACCTGACAGGGTGCCCGCCAACTGCGAGCGCCGCTCCTTGAGACGAGTAAAGCGCTCGTAGGCTACAGCCTCAACTTGGCGCATCGAGACACCAGAGTACGTAGCCATCAATAAGTTCTCTCGAACTGTCAGGTTCGGGAAGATTCCCTTGCCCTCTGGGATGGTGGTTACCCCGCATCGAGCAAGGTCTTCCGCCTTAACGCCAGTGACATCGCGGCCAGCTAACAGCACCGACCCTGAGCTCGGCTTCATGAGTCCACAAGCCACCTGCAACGTTGTGCTCTTGCCGGCCCCATTCGGGCCAAGCAGCGCCACCACCGTCCCAGCCTCAACCGAAAGATCCACCCCATGAAGAACTTCAATGGTTCCATATGCGGCGCGAATACCGCGCAACTCAAGCAACGGCTCAGCCTTGGCAGTAGCAGAGTTGCCCACCTGGTCTAACTGGCCCACATGGGGCGAACCGGAGCCGATTTGGGTGGGTACCTGTGCTTCAGTCACGAACCCGCCTCTTGGGGAAAACCTGCAAGGTCAACGCCGGCATACTCGGCAGTGTCTGGTGCTGGAGCAGTACCCAAATAGGCCGAAAGCACTGCTTCATTTGAGCGGACATCCTCTGGGGTGCCCGAGGCAATGACTTGTCCGAAATCAAGTACTGACAAATACGAACACACCCTCATAACTAGGGCAACGTCATGCTCAACGAGCAGAATGCCTAACCCGTTGGCTGCAAGCGATATGAGCAAGTCACCGAAGATGTCCGTCTCTGCATCGTCAAGGCCTGAGGCGGGCTCATCGAGCAACAGAATCGATGGGCGTGCAGCGAGGGCGCGTCCGAGTTCAACTAGTCGGGCGTGGCCCGTGGGAAGTGCACCGACGGACTGATCCGCCAGAGGACCCAGATCTAGTCGCTCAAGAATCAGGTTGATCTCGTCCTCGGGTTTTGGATCTCCACCATCGGCGAGATACTGCGGCAGCGTGGCGGATCGACGAGACCAACTTCTCCGGATCTCGAGGCCAACTTGAATGTTCTCTCGAACAGTCAAAGACGAGAAGACTTCGAGTCGCTGAAAGGTGCGGCCGATGCCAAGTCTGGCCCGCTTATGCGTTCCTACCTTTGAGATGTCTTTTCCACCAAGACTGACGCGGCCAGAGGATGGAGTAACAACACCGCAGATAGCGTTAAACGTCGTGGTCTTGCCGGCACCGTTTGGTCCAATCAGTCCGCTGACGCGGCCACCTTCGACTCTCATGGATACGTCGCTCACAGCTAGGTGGCCACCGAATCGAACCGAGAGCGATTCGAGCTCAAGCAGATTCACGCTGTCACCCCCGCCGAGCTTGTCTGGCCAGCACCATGCGACATGCCCGCCGAATCCGAAGCAGTCAGAACGAGCAGTTCATCGTGAAGACCAAGTCCGCGTTCAGCGTCAAGTGCGTCGGCTCGGGTGAGTGGACGGTCCAAGCCAAACATGTCAGGAGATACAGGTTCAACCTGTTCGGGGCCACCCTCCTCAAGCGGGTTCACGCCAAAGATCCCAATGGCCGTCCGAGCAATAAGGAACAAGAACACAAAGATGCCAATCACCCGCAAACCTGTTGAAGTAATGGCTGAATCCCAAGGGATCAATGCAGCCACGATCACACCGAGGGTCAGCCAGATTGCAGTTGCGATGCGCCGGCCGTGCACCTGCGCTGGCGCAAAGAGCAAGGGAAGCAGCGGCACCACACCAAAGATAAAGACCATCTCGGCAGCAAAGAATGACCAGTTGCCAATGCTGTCGAATTTTGCCAAGGCCCAAATAGCGGTAGCACCAACGGCAGTGGTTACCAAGGCGGGGACTGAGTTGGCAACCGCGCGATAACCAAGAGCAAGTTGCGGTGCGGCGCCATCAGGGTCGCTGCCAAGGCTGACGCCCATCATTCCCGGGGAGAACACCAAGATATCCTTCACCGACACGGCCACGAAGCCAAATATTCCAATGGCATTAGCCGCAAAGATGGTTGCTCCGATCGGAAATGCTCCAAGCAGCATGCCTCCGAAAAATGCTCCAGCCACGGACCCGATTCCACCCACTACGGCCAGCATCGTGACCGAGAGTGATCCGGGCAGCGTGAGCGTGTCAGCAAGGAAGGTGCGTCCTGAGATTGCGCCTGCAGCACCCGCAATGGCTGCTGAAAGTGCGAACACGCCGACCTTGGTTGATGTCAGGTTCAGCCCAAGCGTCGCGCATGCAACCGGTGAGTCCTTCATGGCAGTAAGACGGCGTCCCCAAGCGCTGCGGCGGAGCAGAACCAACAAGTTTCCGATCGCCGCGAAAACCACCGCGAGTAACACAAGTTGGCGAAAGTCACTGTTGATGGAGAGTGGACCAATTTGCAAGCGTGGCACTTGCCGATTACCACCCGGCATGACGTCGACTTGATTGAAGAACATTGCCGAACAGAACAACGCGAAGGCTGCAGTAGCTAGGGCCAAGTAGATCCCCGACAGCCTGAGCGCAGGGAAGGCGACGATTCCGCCAACAACAGCGCAGACTCCCACTGCAAGAACCACACCCACCAAAGAGCCATTTGCGCCCCATGTGGCCATAGCCACGGCTCCGATTCCTGTGAAGGTCAGCTGCGCCAAAGAGATCTGCCCTGCGTAGCCAGTGAGGGGAACCAGAGACAGGGTCACGATTGCCAGGTAGAAGCCAGTGGTGACCAGGTTCAGGTCCGTGAGTGACATCAGTGACCCCAAGCCAGCAACGACGAGGATGAAGGCTGCTCCACCAACAAGAGCGACTCGCTGAGCAACTGGCTTTGATCCTGAGCTTCGACGGCTGACGCCATGTGCTCGGAGTCTGTCCTGAGGCTGCAACATGATCACCACAAACAACATGACTGCCGGAATGGCATTCTTGGAACTCTGCAAGCTGATCGGCCCGAGCATGGCGTCTTGAGGTATGTAGCCAATGGCATAGGACTCCAGAAGTCCCAAGATGACGGCACCTAAGAACGCTCCCGGCAGGCTTCGAAGTCGCCCAACAACTGCAACGGCATAGGCATTGATAAAGAGCAGTGTGAGCGTTGTTGCACTGAGCGTTTGCTCTGAAGCAATGAGCACTCCAGACAGGGCTGCCATTCCCGACCCCAAGGCCCAGGCCATCATCGATGTTCTGGAAGGCCGCCCGCCGTTGAGTTGCAGAAGTCCCCGGTCATCGACCACCGCCCGCATGGCCACCCCAAGGCGAGTCTTCTTGAAGATCAGACGAAGCCCAATAGCAACTGCGATAGCAATCACCATCGCCATCAACCTCTGGTAGTTCACCACGGTATTGAAAATGGTGACCTTCTGGCCTTCAAAGAAAGCCGGAACTGGGCGAGCCACGTCAGGCTTCCAGATGACCATCGAGATGCCGATCAGGGCAATCATTAAACTGATTGTGACCACGATCTTCACAACATCAGTTGCGCCCTCGATCCCGCGCATGATGCCTCGTTCAACGATGGCACCAAACGCCGGTCCGATCACAAAGACCACGAGCAAGAAGGCCGGAAGAGCCGGAACTCCCCAACCCATATGCACCTGCCAGTACATGA
>CANJEC010000208.1 GCA_947473395.1 Actinomycetota bacterium
GTGGCAGTCAACTTTCCAAGACATGTTGAGCGTGAGGAACTCGCTCGTGCAGGTGCTCTTGGTTTGGTTGAGGCAGCCAAACGATTTGATGAATCTCGAGGAGTTCCCTTCAATCGCTTTGCTGCGCAGCGAATTCGTGGCTCGATCATCGATGCTGTCCGTGCAGCCGACTGGGCTCCGCGCTCAGTGCGGGCACTAGCTCGTAGTTTGGACCAGGCAGAACTTGATCTGGCTCACCGTCTTGGACGTGCGCCATCTCTTGCAGAGACTGCAAAGGAACTAGATATTTCTCGTGCCGAACTCGACCGCCTTCGGGATCGGATGTTTCGCTCAGTCGTTCTTGCGTTTGATTCCCTGCTCGGATCCTCTGATGATCCCGAACTCACTCTGGTTGATGTGCTGGCTGACCGCACTGCAGTTGAGCCCTCAGAAGAACTTGAGGCTCGGGAACTTCGTGCGTACCTCCGCGACGCAGTTCATCTGCTACCTGAGCGTCACCGAATCGTGGTCGTCGGATACTTCATTGAAGAGCGCAGTTCAACTGAATTGGCCGCCTTGATTGGAGTAACTGAGTCCCGTGTCTCGCAGATGCGAAGCGAAGCGCTTGCGATGTTGAAAGACGGCATTGAGGCGCAGTACTCGGAACAAGACTCCGAAGCGACTGGACTGGTTGCTCGCCGCCGGGCTCAGTATGCATCGTCGATTTCCTCCGCTTCAGGCTGCGGCGAGCGCATCTCGATGGTTTCTGAGGACGCCAACTTGATTCTGGCCTAGTTGCAGTTGGGCTGGCTCAGGGTCGAAGCAGATCAACGATCTGTTCGTGCAGTAAGCCGTTTGAGGCAATCGCCGAGTAGACACCGGTCGTACTGGTGTCCTCGCTGCCGTCCATGTTGAACGCCGTGGATCCATCTCGAGCAGTGAGCACTCCGCCGGCCTCGGGAATGATCACCGTGAGCGGGGCAATATCCCACCAGGCCAGCACCGGATCCATCATGGCTTCAATTCGACCCGAGGCCACAAGTGCGTAGCCGTAGGCATCTCCCCAGGTGCGCAGGCGGGGCCCGGCGGCGGTGACCTTGTCGAACATGTTTGCAGTCCACATGTGAAAGCCCGTGCAAGCTAAGTAGCTGCCATCAAGTTCATCACGGTCCGAGACTGAACAGGGCGTGCCATTGAAGAAACATCCAAGGCCGCGGGCAGCGTAAACGGTTTCACCGAGTGCTGGAAGATTGATAACGCCAATTGCTGGGCCGTGTTCGTCCTCGAGGTACAACAAATTTGAGTAGGTACCCACTCCGTGTGTGAAGGCCTTGGTTCCGTCGATTGGGTCGATCACCCAGCCACGGCCCGAACTGCCGACTCGGGCTGCCTCTTCTTCTCCTTGGATCCCGTCGAGCGGAAAGGCATCCGAGATGAGTTCTCGCAGCAAACGCTCCGCAGCCCGATCCGCTTGGGTAACTGGAGTTCCATCCCCCTTGGCATCGATTGCAAGCTCGGGATGATTGAACCATTCAAGTGTGAGCGCACCTGCCTGCTGAGTCCACTCAACAGCGGTTTGAAGTAGTTCTGCATCAACAGGAGGCATAGTGGATTTCTCTCAGTAGGGGATCTCTAGGGTGTCTGCATACCGTATAGGTCACGAACGGCTGCCGAGACTGCCATGATGCTGAGTACCGAGTGCGTTCCTGAGAGGTACGTGCGGTAGTCACCCCCGGAGAACTTGTGGACCTACGAACTATTCTTGAACTGTCTGATCATGGACCCGACACCTTTGTTGGTATCGGGCCTCAGTACCCATGGGGTGGACTCTACGGCGGACAGATTGTCGCTCAGGCACTGAGCGCCGCCACGAGAACCGTGGAGGACGAAGACCTTCATGTGCATTCGCTGCGCGCTTACTTTATTCGCCGAGGTGACCATAACGAGCCCGTTCGATATGAGGTGGATCGCATTCGCAATGGCCGTTCCTTTGCTACTCGGCGGGTTGTGGCTCGCCAGCCAGTTGGAGCGATTTTGAACCTCGAGGCAAGCTTTCAGCGCCTTGAGGTTTCTGATGATATTGAGACCGTTTCGCTGCCTCCTGACGTTCCGCTTCCCTCAGATCTTGAACAGGATTCCTGGAGTCCCGTCTTTGAACGAGCCTTTGTTCGAGCAGATGCAATCACTGCTAGCGGCCGAGATGGGACAGGTCGTGCCGCAGCCTGGCTCAGAGTTTCTCAAGAGTTGCCAGAAACAGGGCCGTTGCATGCAGGCGGCCTGGCCTACCTATCCGATGATCTGCCGACTGATGCCGTCGTGCGCGCTCATCCTGTGAGGCGTGAACCGGACGATGTCTTGCACAAAGTTCTCTTTACGGCCTCGCTTGATCACACCATCTGGTTTCATCGGCCCTTTCGTGCCGATCAGTGGCAACTCCACGACTTCACCTGCCATACCTTTGTTGGTGGCCGGGGTCTAGCGATTGGGCATGTGTTTGCCCTCGATGGAGCGCATCTCGCGACGATTGCTCAAGAGGTGTTATTGCGAGATACCCGCGAGCGGCCATAACCCAGCGTTACCGGCCTTGGCAAGGGTTTCGTTCACCTTTTGTACAGGTTCGTTCACCAAACGTTTGTCTCCTTGGAGGGTCGCGCGTCACTTTCGTGTTCCAGCATCTAGCACGTGGCGCTGACAACCCCCGACCTTCAGCCGCTCGAGGAACAAGTTCCTCGAGACATTGCGCGAACCGTGACCCGCGGCGACCGCATTTTTCGGACGTTATGTGCCAGCGCCGCAGCAGTCAGCCTGTTCATTATCGGTGGAACTGCCCTGTTCTTGGCCATCAAGTCTATTCCGGCCCTACAGGAGGCCGGTTTAGTCTCGTTCTTTACCACCAGCGTGTGGAACCCAACCGTGGGCGACTTTGGTGTGTTGGGATTGCTCATCGGAACCATCATCATCGCGACGGTTTCACTGCTCGTTGCAGTTCCCTTGGCGATTGGGCTGGCCTTATTCATCAATGAGTATTCCCCAGCGAGGATTCGCCGCATTCTGACCTCTTCGGTTGACCTGCTCGCAGCTATGCCCAGCATCATCTTTGGTATGTGGGGGTTCTTTGCACTCCAAGCCCCACTCGTGGGCGTTGCTTCTTGGTTGAACCTGCACCTCAGTGCGATTCCGTTCTTCCGGTTATCCGAGCCGGATGCTCCGCTGCTTCGATCGAGTTTTATCGTCGGTACCGTGGTTGCTCTGATGATCGTGCCGATCATCACCTCGGTGTCTCGTGACGTGATGGCGCAATGTCCTCGATCACAATGTGAAGCGGCCTTAGCTCTGGGTGGGTCGCGCTGGGGAATGATCAAAGAAGTGTTGCTTCCCTTTGGGAAAGCCGGAATCACGGGTGCCGTCCTGCTTGGCTTTGGGAGGGCACTGGGAGAAACCATTGCCGTTGCACTGATCATTGCGTTCACCATTGAAGCGAACCCGTATGTGCTTGAACAGGGTGGCGGTTCTATTGCCTCGCTCATTGCTATCAAGTTCCCCGAGGCACAGGACCTAGAGATTTCGGCTTTGATCGCTGCAGGTCTGGCGCTGTTTGGTATGACGCTTCTGGTCAATCTTGGTGCTCGAGCGATTGTTCGCCGAACACAGATTGCGGCTTGAGGTTGATGTTCACATGAGCCTTCTCGACGAACGCCCCGTAGACGAAACCCCCGTTCCAGAACCACAAGACCAAGAACTCGTCGAGGAGCAGGTTCCGTTTCGGCCGCGTGCTCTCGTTCGTAGCGAGCGGATCGAGATCCTGTTGGCAGCCGCTGCCGGTGTGACAGGCAGTGGAGTCATGTGCCTCCTGTTCGACTGGACACATGTGCTGACCTTTGCAA
>CANJEC010000209.1 GCA_947473395.1 Actinomycetota bacterium
CTGTGAGCTTCAAAGAAGCCGCTGATCTCGGCGAGGATCGAATCAAAATGGCGGGTCTTTTGGCCGCTCGGCGCAGTAAAGGTGTTGCCGTGCATGGGATCACAGGCCCAGACCACCGGGTGGCCAGCATCGGCCACAGAACGCAGCAGTGGTCGAAGTGAGTCGGTGACGTTTTCGGCACCCATGCGAGTAATCAACGTCAGGCGACCTGGGATGCGTTCGGGATTGAGAGCCTGACACAACTCGAGCACCTGCTCTGCCGATGCCGTTGGGCCGACCTTGCATCCAATGGGGTTGCGAATGCCGCGGAAAAACTCAACATGAGCGCCGTCAAGGTCTCGGGTTCTCTCGCCAATCCAGACCATATGTGCCGAGCAGTCGTAGTAGTCGCCAGTCAGAGAATCTTTGCGGGTGAGCGCCTCTTCGTAACCAAGGACTAATGCCTCGTGACTGGTCCAGACTTCGGTCTGATGGAGCGCCGGGACTGTCTCATGGTCCAGACCGCAGGCATCCATAAAGCGCAGGGCACGCTCGATCTCTTCGGCGAGATGCTCGTAACGCTGCCCCTGTGGGCTCGCAGAGACGAACTCTTGATTCCACTGGTGCACTCGCGAGAGGTCAGCAAATCCTCCGGTGGTGAAAGCCCGCAAGAGGTTCAGGGTGGAGGCGGACTGGTGATAGGCCTCAATCATGCGCGCCGGAACGGGAATTCGAGCCTTGGGAGTAAAGGCCACGTCGTTAATGAGGTGACCGCGAAAGCTGGGGAGTTCGACTCCGTCGATCGTCTCTGTGTCGGCAGATCGGGGCTTGGCAAACTGTCCGGCAATTCTGCCGAGTTTCACCACTGGCACTCCAGCGGAATAGGTCAGAACTACGGCCATCTGCAAGATGACTTTGAGGCGTTCACGAATGGAGTCGGCCGAGAACGATTCAAAAGATTCGGCGCAATCTCCCGCCTGCAACAGAAATGCCCTGCCCTCAGACACACGACCTAGCTCGGTGGTGAGGCGGCGGGACTCGCCAGCAAATACCAGCGGCGGAAACCCACGAAGTTGCTTGAGTACCGACTCGTAGTCCTCGGCATCTGGCCAGTTCGGTTGTTGCAGCGCTGTTTTGGTCCGCCAAGATTCAGGGGACCAAGAAGCGCCAGAGGAGGAGCCCTCGCCAGAAATATCGCTTCTAGAGACGTCAGAGGAAGCCGTGCTAGTCATTCCGCCCTACGTTACCGGCCAGAGCCGCTCAGCCTGAAGTGCCAGAGCGGCTCAGCCCCAAGTATCAGAGCGGCTCAGACTGAAGTGAGAGCCAACTCGCGAACCGTTCCCATCGCCCGCTTGACTAGTCGGCGAGCAGCCTCGGCAGTAATGCCTAGATCCTCGCCAACCTCACGGTAACTCTTGCGCTGGCCATCAGAGAGGCCAAAGCGTTGTTCCACGGCGCTGCGGGCGCGAGGGTCAAGAATCTCGAGCAGGCTTGTCAGCCACTCGGAATGCTCATTGTCGAGCAGGACATCTTCGGGACCAGAATGGCGATCAGCGAGCATGTCTACGAGTTCGTTTGAGTCGTCGTCGCCGATGCTGCGATCAAGTGAGGTTGGGGTGGTCAGGCGATGGAGCTCTGCGTTGGCATCATCGAGTGAGTCTCCATCTCCAGAGACATTGCGCAACGCGGCGCGCAGTGCTGCGGAGCGGTCACCGGGAAGTCGCACCAGAGAGGCTTTTTGGTCAAGTGCTCTTCCGATGGACTGCCGAATCCAGAAGGTGGCATAGGTCGAGAACTTGAAGCCTTTGCGCCAGTCGAACTTGTCTACGGCATGTTCCAGACCCAGATTGCCTTCTTGGACAAGGTCAAGCAGGTCCATTCCTGGCGGCAAGGGATAACGCCGAGCAACGCTGACCACGAGTCGAAGGTTGGAGCGAATGAAGCGGTCCTTTGCGGCATCTCCTGCGGCAATGGCTGATCGGATGTCTCGGGTTCGTTCTCCCGCATCTCTTCGAGCTCTGGCCTCGTGGCCGAGTTCGATCACCTGGGAGAGTTCGCGTTCTTCTACTGCGTCAAGCAGTGGAACCCTTCCAATTTGGTTGAGATACATACCAACGGAGTCACTCATGTGAGACAACTTTCGTGTTGTGGCCAAATCTGGCCGCTCGGCCGCTCGAGTTGAGCGGAGGAAATAGTTACGTTGACGGATGACAGGTTGTGTTTTTCCGTCCTGCTTGGTATCGGCCTTGCAGCCGAGGAGTTGAGGATACCGATCAAATAATCTTCTGGGCCTACGATCCACGTATGCAGCTGAGCGCTCCATCAGAAACCGAGAGCAGTGCGAGGCCAGTTCGGATTGGGGTTTTTGGCGGAACCTTCGATCCACCACACATAGGTCACCTCGTGACGGCGATCAACGTTCGCTACGAGCTGAGCTTGGATCGAGTGCTCATGGTGGTCGCAAACGAACCTTGGCAGAAGGTGGGATCTCGCAAACTCTCCTCTGCCAAGGATCGCTTTGCCATGGTTCAGGCCGCAGTGGCCGCCGAGGAGGGAATCGAGGCGAGCGACCTTGAGTTGCAACGAGGCGGTCCCTCCTACACCGTGGACACGCTCCAGGCCCTGCGGACCCTAGAACCGAACAGCGAACTCTTCTTGATTCTCGGAGGCGACGCAGCAGGAGGCCTAGATACCTGGGAACGTCCAGACGAGGTAGCTGACTACTGTCGAATCGTCGTGGTGGACCGGCCGGGGGTGCTGAGTCATGTGGCCCCGGGCTTTAGCGCCCAACGGGTTTCGGTACCGAGACTCGAAGTGTCGTCTACTGACCTGCGACAGCGTGCTGCAACAGCGGCACCGTTGCAGCACCTGATCCCCGAGCCGGTGATCTCTTTGATATCGCAACTTGGCCTCTATGGTGATGAGCAATGAGTGGCCCGCCGCTAGGAACCCTTGCCCCAGATCCATCTCTTCCAGATCCGACGGCTGCAGATTCGACGGCTAGTGCATCCGCAACCGGGAGCTCACAGCCAGTTGTGCGAGCAGCTATGCGTCAACGCAAGGCCAAGAAGCGCCGGCATCAAGCCACTGTCCTGCAGGGGGTGCTGACCTTTTTGTTTGTGGTTGCTCTGATCGGCTTGGCGATTGTGGGCTGGCAGTCCGCCCTAAAAATTACGGGCGGGCGAGTGTCGGAAGTGACAGATCCTGCAGCCCCGAACTTTATTGCCAAGGTCGAGCCCACCAACGTTGACCTAGTCGCAGTCACCGCTACGGACGGGTCACTCTTGACAGCGTTGTTCCTTCTGTCGGATCCGGCGGGCAAGCAGAAGAGTGCCGATGCGGCAGCAAACACAGTGGTGGCAGTTTCTTCTGGTTTGATCCTGTGGGAGTTCGAAGATGCACCCCCAGATAGCGCAGCCAACATCTATGCCTCTGGCGGAATCGACGCACTCAGCCTGCGCCTCGGCGCCGACCTGAGCTTTGGTACTACGAGTTCTTCAGAGGTGCCTAGCACCGTCATTGATGAGCTTGCCCTTGCAGCCGGACCGCTCACTCTTGATCTTCCCGACAATGTTCTTGGCCCCGACGAATCGGGCGCAATTGTTGTTAAATATCCAGCGGGCGCAATTGTTCTGCCGCCCGAGCAGGTCACTGAGTTCCTAGGGTTTCGCGGAACAGAGGAACAAGAACTCAGCAGGTCGCTTCGGCTTCAGATGGTTTGGGCCAAGTTGCTCGAGGCAGTCGGTGCTAGCGAGAGTTCTATCAAGGGCAGTCTCTCGCTGCCGTCTTCCGCCTCGGAGGAGCTGACATCATTCGCTGATTTGTTTAGTCAGATGTCGAGCGCCCAAATATCGTTGACCACCCTTCCC
>CANJEC010000210.1 GCA_947473395.1 Actinomycetota bacterium
GAGGAGCGGCGTCTCAAGGTGGAAGAGGTTCTCTCCGCTGTCGGAATCGACCCCGATGCTGCCGCCGAGCGTAAGCCGCACGAGTTCTCTGGTGGTCAGTGCCAGAGAATCTCCATAGCTCGGGCTGTCATTACCGAGCCTTCGGTGATTATTTGCGACGAGCCAGTCTCTGCATTGGACGTGTCCGTGCAGGCTCAAATCCTCAATCTTCTTGAAGATATGAAGGCTCGCTATGGCCTGACCTTGGTGTTCATTGCCCATGACTTGGCCGTGGTGAAGAACGTGTCTGACCGTGTTGCTGTGATGTACCTAGGCAAGATGTGCGAGATCGGCAACCCGGATGCGCTCTACTCTGCGCCAGCACATCCCTACACCCGGGCGCTTCTAGCTGCTATCCCGTTGCCCGACCCCAACGCCTCGCTCGACACCGAGCATCATCTAGAAGGTGATCTGCCTTCGCCGATCTCCCCGCCCAGTGGCTGCAGGTTTCGCACCCGCTGCCCACTTGCGCAAGATATCTGCGCCCAGGTTGAACCCCAGATGCGACAGGTAACTGGCGATCAGTACGTTGCGTGTCACTTTCCCCTGCAGGCCGTCTCCGAGGTGCCCGTAGCACTCACCCAGTGAGGCTGCATCACTACCGGAGTACTTGGAGTACTAGCTGACCATGGAACTCAATGTGGCCAGCATCTGCGAGGCAATCGCTGCCAGTCAGCCAGATGCCGATTGTGTGATTTTTCGTGATCGAGTCTTGAGCTGGGCTCAGGTTCAGGACAGGACCCGAAGGTTGGCTCAGGTTATTCACGAGGCCGGAATCGGGCCCCAGAGCATCGCTGAGCGGGTTCGTCCACAGCACCTGAGCAACTGGGACTCCCCGCAGTCGCATCTGGCCCTCTACATGCTCAATGGCAACGAATACCTCGAGTCCATGTTGGGTTGCTGGAAGGCGGGAACGGTCCCCTTCAACGTGAACTACCGCTATGTGGCCGAAGAACTGCGCTATTTACTCGCGGACTCTTCAGCAGAAGGAATCATCGTTCACGAGCGGTTCACCCCCGTGCTTCAAGCTGTTCTACCAAGCCTGAAGAACCAGCCGAAACTCATCTTGCAGGTTGCCGATGGCTCGGACTTCGGGCTGCTGCCAGGGGCAGTGGATTACGAGTCTGCGATCGCACATGCAAGTCCGACCTTGCCGAGTTTCCTGACTGAGGGCTGGTCTGGCGATGATATGTACCTGTGTTACACGGGTGGCACCACCGGAATGCCCAAGGGTGCCATGTGGAGGCAGGCAGATTTCTTAGTTGCTGCCCTGGGAGTTCGCAGCCGCACAGGCCATGAGTTTCAGAGTCTTGAGCAGTTCGTATCCGAGGCAACTGGTCGAGTTCGAGCACTTCCCGCTCCCCCACTCATGCATGGCGCAGCGCATTGGAACGCTCTGTCGGCTTGGGTAGCTGGCGGAGCTGTCATCATCCAAAGTGTGGTCGACCATTTCGACCCTGAGGATGTGCTCCGGACCATCGAGCAAACTGCTGCCACCTCGTTGCTCTTGGTTGGAGATCCCATGGCAAGGCCGCTCGTGGATCAGCTTGGCAGAGATCGAGCTTCCGGCCAGTCACGAGAACTGAGTTCGCTACGCCATGTGTTGTCCGGTGGTGCAGTTCTTTCGCAGACTATCCAGAATCAGCTCCTCGAGTTCTTACCCGAAGTCCAGATTTTTAATGTCTTAGGGTCCACTGAATCTGGCAGGCAGGGCGTTGCTCGTCGCTCTTCTACTAGTAGCGGCACCACCCGGTTCACCCCTGCGGATACCTCGGTAGTTCTGAGCGAAGACCTCAGTCGGCTGCTGACACCTGGAGAAGATGAGTCTGGCTGGCTTGCCCAATCTGGACGAGTGCCGTTGGGTTACCTCGGCGACCAGGCCAAGACCGAGGCAACATTTCCGAGGATTGACGGGACCCGCTACGCAATTCCTGGTGATCGGGCCCGTTTAGCTGCAGATGGGACGCTCGAACTGCTCGGTCGCGATTCAGCCTGCATTACGACTGGCGGCGAGAAGGTCTTTGCCGAGGAAGTCGAGACTGCTGTCAAGGCCCATCCCGCAGTATTCGATGCAGTGGTATGTGGAAGGCCTTCGGAGCGCTTTGGTTCAGAGGTTGTTGCGATTATTCAGCTTCGAAACGGCGCTAGTGCGAGCGACGAACAGATTCGAGCGATAGCCGCGGAGCACATCGCTCGCTACAAACTGCCACGGGCTATTTTGCGGCGCGATCAGATTCTCCGCTCCCCCTCGGGCAAAGCCGATTACCGCTGGGCGGCCGAGCAGGCCCTGCTCGGCTAGTCGTATCGCCGGCTCCGCCAACCCCGAAACACAATTTCTGGGGGCTATTCCTTGGTTGCTACGGCGTTTGGGGTGACGTTCATCTTTGGTTCGTAGGCAGCCGACTCGACCTCTCGTGCTTCTCCACCAACCTGCACGCGCAGAGTCGTTCTGCATGAGGTACACGGCCCGTAGAACTGCTCGCTGACCTCTAAGCGGCAGCGAGGACAAGTGAACTCAAGTTGCTGAACCTCACCAGCATCAGCTGAGTCCTCGGCGTTCTGCGGGCTCAGGGCTTCACCATGAGCGTCATTTGTGGCTGCTGCGTTCTCTGTCACCCTGTGAGCTTGCCACGGAGTGCTCACCGAGGGCACCACTGGCGAGGATGACTTGCACATTCGATGGGCCCTCTGTGGAAACCCTCACTCCCATCCCCAGCTCATCCCCCTGATCTCAACTGGATTTCCCCCGAAAATGCTACTGAATTCACATGGTTAGGCCTCTAGCGATCCACAGGGGCAGCATCGTAAAATCACTTCATGAATTCCGCGACATCATCCAACAACTGCCAAGGAACCCAGTTTGAACTTCACCTTTCGGACGGAACGGTGCAACGGGTCGAAGGCGCAGATGCCTACCAGCAGGAGCAGTCAATGACCACATTCTTTTGCAGCAACGCTGGTCGGCAAACGGTGGATTGCTGGTCGGTTCGCGTCGCAAGCTTTCGCACGGATGGCATTCTTTGGATTCGGCGCATTGAGGCAGTCGCCGCAGAGATTCGTCACTTGAAGCCCGCCTGATCGAGCCACTCGCAGAGGGCTTGCATTCCTGAAGGATCCTGGGCTCCACACGGCGAAAACTCAGGGGTGCAACTACCAGCAAAGGACCGCCACGCGGTACTCTCCAGTGCCGGCTGCTCCGAGCAGTTGGCCACTTACCTATGACAGAAACCACTCCAGAGAACTCAGCCACCGCCACCGACCTGAACGTCCTTGTGATTGGCGCCGGTCCAGCAGGCCTGACAGCAGCATTTGAGCTCGAAAAGGGTGGAGTGCACAGCACCATTCTGGAAGCAGACGACATCGTCGGAGGTATCTCTCGTTCAGTTGAACGTGACGGGTACCGCTTCGACATCGGTGGCCACCGCTTCTTTACCAAGGTGCCTGAAGTTGAAGCCCTCTGGCATGAGATCCTGCCCGATGAAGACTTTTTGCTGCGTCCGCGCATGAGTCGGATCTACTACGGCGGCAAGTACTACGACTACCCAATCAAACCGGTTAATGCACTCGTTAACCTCGGCCCCATAGAGGCTCTGCGCTGTATTGCATCTGCGCTTTGGGTACGGATTCGTCCACCCAAAGAGCAAAAGACGCTTGAGGATTACATCGTTGCAAATTATGGTCGCCGGCTGTTTGAACACTTCTTCAAGACGTACAACGAGAAGGTTTGGGGTGTTCCAGCATCGGAACTCTCCGCAGACTGGGGTGCGCAGCGAATCAAAGGCATGTCGCTTTTTGC
>CANJEC010000211.1 GCA_947473395.1 Actinomycetota bacterium
CTGGGGGTGATCACTGTTGAACCGCTCGGCGTGATGGTTCCCGGGCCTGCCGCAGCGGGTGTGGACTGCCTGAGTGCCAACAACAACTTGGATCTGACTCGTTTCGACGGCAGATTATGGCTGGCTTGGCGGACAGCTCCCTCGCACTTTGCCTCCGCCGAAGCTCGCCTCGAGGTCAGCTCTGCGCCAGGGCCCGAAGGACCTTGGCATCACGAGGTCACCGTGGCGCTCGGTGCAGACCTGCGCGAGCCCCGATGGGTGATTCACCAAGGTCGGCTGCAGCTGTGGTTCATGAAACTCGGAACCGACCCCAAAAGGTTTCAGCCCCAGGGCGTGTATCGCCTGAGCACCGATGGCCGCAGTTGGACATCGCCTGAACCAGCAGTGCAGGAATCTGTGGTTCCGTGGCGCATCGCAAAGCTGCAGAACCGCTGGGCCATGATCGGGTACCGGGGCGCCGAAAAGATGTACAGCGCTCGCCCCGCCGACCCCGTTGTGGAACTCCGCTGGAGCGATGATCTTGAGTCATGGAGTAGCCCAACTGACCTGCACTCGGGCGGCACCGAGTGCGAGCTTGTCGAATTGCCCGACGGTCAGATATTGGGCCTGACCCGCAACGAAGGGCCCAGCCGGCGAGGAGGCGATCTGCTGCTCGGTCCAGACCTAGAGCATCTCAGCGTGACGCCGATCAGCCAGAAGCCAGACTCGCCCAATTTGTTTCTCTGGCAGGGCAAGCCCTTTGTATTTGCCCGACGGCAACTAGCGTTCGGTGGTCGCTACGACCACATGCCCTCTTGGGTTCCTGGAGCAGTCGCAATCCGAGTCGATCAGGCAGTCTGGTCAGTCACGCGCAAGCGCAGCGCTCTGTTCTCTGTCAACACAAACACGCCTTCGCTGGACTGGGTGCTCGACTTACCTTCATGTGGTGACACCGCATTTGCGGCCGTTGTCCATGAACCGGACGGGTCGATCCTGGTGGCCGATTACTCCTCGGTGCTTAGCGGCGGCGACCCAATGTGGCTACGCGGACAGTTGCGACCCACCCAGATTTCGCTCTACCGGCTACGCCGCTGACGGGGAGAGCTTGTCTCAAACAGACTGTTCGCCTTGAAGCAGTCGCAGCTTGCGTTCTATTCCCCAGCGGTAGCCACCAAGGCCGCCATCGGCTGCGATCACTCGGTGACACGGAATAACAACTGCGATCGGGTTGGCCGCACACGCCCCAGCTACTGCACGAGCCGCAGTTGGATGGCCGATCGCTGCGGCAACCTGCGAGTAGCTCATGGTGCTACCGCAGGGGATCGCACGGAGTTGCTTCCAGACTTCCTGCTGGAATGCCGTGCCGCGAATGTCGAGTTGTAGGCGCACGGCCTCGTTCGGTTTGCGGATCAGTTGCACTACTGACGCGGTTGCAGTCTGGCCTGAGCCTGTCGGGCCGGAACCTGTTTGGCCTGCGTGAAGCTCGGCTCGCGCCGTTCGGCTGCGCAACTCGTCAACGAGCTCCTGTTCCGAATCGCCAAACAGGACGGTGCAGAGCCCCGTGCTGGTTTGTGCAACCAACACCTTTCCAAGGACGCAGTCGCTGATTTCATAGGTGATCTTGTCGCCGCGGAACCTGTCGGGCATCTCTAAATAGTAGGCGGCGGTGGATCCCACTACTCCGCGCTACGCGATGATCCACCCCCAGAGCAGGGCTGTTTGTGGCGGCGAGCGATGAGCCGATAAGAATGGCGAATGCCTTTTATGCGCCCTGATCCGCCTCAAGGGAGCATGAGTGAACACCACTCAACCCAGAGTGGCCCTGTTGGTCCGAGTCGCCGGGAGTTTCTGCTAGCTGCAGGGCTTATCGGGGTGTCGGCTGCAGCGAGCACCGCTCTGGTGGGTTGCAGTGACTCCAACGAGTTTGCTGCCCCCTTGCAGGAGTTCCCGCAAGGGTTCACCTGGGGAGTTGGGACCTCGGCCTATCAAATCGAGGGCGCCTACAACGTTGCTGGTCGCAAGCCCAGTGTTTGGGACACCTTCTGCAGAATCCCCGGCAAGGTCTTGGGCAACGCCACCGGCGATGTCGCATGCGATCACTACAACTTGTATCCGAGCGATGTCGCACTGATCGCGGCGCTCGGAGTCAAGCACTACCGACTGTCGATCGCCTGGCCGAGGATCATCCCCGATGGGCGCGGCAAGGTCAACGAACAGGGTGTGGACTTCTACAAGCGGCTGCTTGATGAGCTAGAGGCCCACGACATCACGGCGCACGCGACCTTGTTCCATTGGGATACCCCGCAGGCACTGCAGGACAAATATCGCGGTTGGGAAAGCAGAGAGATTGCCGGCGACTTCGCCGACTACTGCACCGCCACCGTTGACCGCCTAGGTGACCGCGTCAAGCATTGGTACACCACCAACGAGATCCGTTCGTTTGTCCACACTGCCTATACCTACCCCGGAGGGCCCTTCGATGGTGCCCCGCCTTTTGCCCCCGGCATTGAGTTGGCTTCGGAGCAAGCCTTCTGGCAGACCTCGCATAACGCTCTGCTCGCCCAGGGTATGGGTGTGCAAGCAGTGCGGGCTTCGGCGAGTCGAGGGTCAACGGTCACGCTGGTCGAGGATTCAGTGACCTACGTGCCGTTGACCGAGACTGCAGAAGACATTGAGGCCACGGCAAAAGCCTTCCGCAGTATGTCGCCAAATGGCGGGATCATCGTGCCCATTCTGACCGGAGAATACGACCCGATCTTTTTAGAGAATCTGGGCGCAAGCGCTCCGAAAATCCGCGCAGGGGATATGGAAATCATCTCCACACCGATCGACGGGTTTGGATTCAATACCTACTCAGCCTCATACGTGCGTGCAGCGGATAACAACATCGGGGCCGAGGAGTTGCCCTTCCCAGAGGGCTACCCCACGTATCAATCCTCGTGGTTGAAGTTTGCTCCCGACACGGTCTACTGGGGGGTTCGGATGTTTTCGGAGTCGCTGGGGCTGACTGACTTGAAGATTGTGGTCACCGAGAGCGGTGCGTCACAGCCCGACGCGATCGATGCAGATGGGGAAGTTATGGACACGGGACGTGTGATGTACCTGCGCGAGACCCTGAAAAGTGCTCATCGCGCAATCGAAGAGGGGTATCCGCTCGAAGGGTTCTTTGTCTGGAGCTTTATGGACAACTTTGAGTGGGCGAATGGTTACGTCGAACGCTTTGGCATCACCTATGTGGATTTCGATACCCAAAAGCGCACGCCGAAAGAGAGCTACGACTGGTTTGGACAGGTCGTCGCGCAAAACCGGGTCATGTAACGCACAAGTCGAACTGAGATATCTGACCACTTGGCCCTAGGGGTAAGCCGGCATGCCCGCACAGTAAGCGGACTGCAAGACAGGCTTGCTAGGTTGCTGCAGTGATGTCTCACCGGAACCACCGCACCCCCCATGTCAGCCCTGCTCAGGTTGACAGTCGGCCGCTGTTCGGCGTGCTGATTCTTGCCGTTACAGCGTTTTCTTTGGCGCTTGCCCAGACGGTGTCTGCACACCCTGACCACGGGACAGAAGGTGTAGCGAGCGGGCAGAGTCTGTTGCAGGGACTCCTGCATCCAATCAGCGGGCTCGATCATTTGCTCGCAATGATTGCCGTGGGGGTGCTCGCAGCAACCTGCAAGAACCGCACCGTGGCATGGCTCACTCCATTTGGGTTTTTGGCCGGCATGGCGCTTGGTGGGGTTGTGGGAATCTCGGTGTTGTCTTCGGTCGCAGTTCCTGGAGCAGAGTTGGCAATTGCGCTCTCGGTGATTCTGCTTGGCGTGTTGATTGGCACCGTTACCAA
>CANJEC010000212.1 GCA_947473395.1 Actinomycetota bacterium
GGGCAACATGCGCCTCTAGCTCAATTGGCAGAGCATCGGACTCTTAATCCGCAGGTTCTGGGTTCAAGTCCCAGGGGGCGCACAACAAAAACACTGCAAACACGGGGTTCCGAGCAATCGGGGCCCCGCCGCAGTTTTCCTCATCCCACGCTTAGCCCACGCGTCTGGAGCGGAAAATCGACACATACTGTCGATTTTCCGCTCCAGACGCGAATGATCACGAAGCGAACTTCTAGGGTTAGCTGAATGTCGCCCGTCCTGACCACCCAAAAAACTCGGAGCCACAGGGCTGCTCTTTGCTTAGCGACACTGCTAGTACTCACCGGCGCATGCTCCACGGCTGAGCAGAGCAAGCCAACGCAGTCCCCTGAGAGTTCGCAATCCCCCTCCAGCGAACTGCAAGCGCCTGCGCCAACACAAGTACCCATTCTTGAGCGCGACGGAGATGCGTACCGGGTGCCCGATCCGCTGCCGGCCGGCGCACCTGGAACGCTCCTTGCCGCTACCCCCAGCCGGATAAGCGAGACCTTCGAGGGAGCAACCAGAATTGAGTTGCTCTACTTGTCTGATAACCGCACTAACCAGCCAGTTGCCGTCAGCGGCACTCTGCTCACCCCACCAGGGGCTGCTCCCAAGGACGGGTGGCCGATTGTGTCCTGGGGTCACGGAACCACCGGTGTCGCTGATGTCTGTGCGCCTTCGACCACAGACAACTTGTTCTACAACGAATACGCGCAACAGGTTCGTTCGCTTCTGAGCGCCGGCTACGCAGTTGCGGCATCGGATTACATCGGACTAGCAACTCCGGGGCCCCACACCTACAGCGTGGGTGTGGACTTGGGCAATGCCATGGCCGATATCGTTCCTGCGGCCCGCGCTGCGAACAGCACGTTGTCAACGGCTTGGTTTGCGATCGGGCATTCCGAGGGAGGCCAAGCAGCACTGTTTGCAACCCGCTCCGCTAGTCGTCACCCCGAACTTCAGCTTGCTGCAACCGTAGCGATTGCCCCAACAAGCTCTTTGGGAAGTGCGTTGCCAGCCATTATTTCTGGGGGACTCCCGGCAGACGTGGTCTACGGGCTCTACCTGCTCGTCGGCCTCTCAACCGTTGACCCATCAATCACGTTGGAACGCTTTAGCGGCCCCGCAACAGAACCGCACCTAGATCTGATTACGCAGTCGGGTTGTTTGCTCGAGGCCTTTGAGGAATTCGCTACGACGAACGTTGATCAGGTGTTCAAGATTTCACCCTCCGAGATGGCAGAAATCTCGGAGCTTCTTGCAACAGTGGGGAATCCAGACCAAGAACCAACCGTCGGCCCACTCCTGTTAGTCCAAGGCGAGGATGACCAAGACATTCCCGCTGGCATAACCGAACTGCTTGCGGAGCATCTTGATGCTCTCGGGGTTGATGTGACGCTGCAGGTGTACCCCGAGCTGGGCCACGACACGGTGCTCGGGCCGGCCACTTGTGAGACTCTGGATTGGCTTGCCGAGCACGGAGGGCCGAAACCCGAGGATTGCGAAGCGGAGCCGACGGACATGTCCTAGCTATCCGGGAATTCCAGACGACTCATCGACAAATCTGACCTCATAGAGACTGGGCCACGATTTTCCAGTGACAAGAAATCTGTCCGTGCCGGGAATCTGGGCGATCCCGTTTACCACATCAATTTTGGTTCCTGCAGCCGTTGCATCTTGCATTGCCTCGTCATGCAGGCCAGACATGTCCACCACTCCAGTCACCGTCCAACATTCGGGATCAATCTGGAGGATCTCATCGGTCTGATACCGGTTTGCCCAGACAGATTCGCCGTCCCACTCCAACTCATTCAGGCCACCGGTTGGGCCATTCAGGCGCTCCACTTGATGCCGACTAGTCACGGAGAAATCCTCCGCACTTCTTAGCGTCACATCGGCGGAACCGTCCGTCATAACAAAGTCAGCAGCCCCAAGTCGTGTCAGGCCCCACCCTTCCCCCCGATACTCGAAAGTACCGCTCGGGGTTGCCTCGCTCAGATTGGCCAGACTCTGAGCAGACCATCGATAGGCCGTTTCTTCTTTCCATGTGAGCTGAACGAGTTCGCCATTTAGGCCCTCTGCCAGACCTTCGCCAAATGCTCCGGCCGGTAAGGCCGCCTGACCAAGCACCTCACCAGTGGCGGGATTCAGGGCTCGCAGCTCCGACGCTCCATACAAACCAATGCTCTCATAGAGCGTGCCTTCGTGAATGAGCAGACCTTGGGTATAGGCATCAGTCTGATGGGGAATCTTGGCCACGACTTGCGGCACAAGCTTGGCTGGGGTCCCAAGTTCGCAGGTCCCATCATCACGCGCTTGCTCCGAGGCCGTGCTGCTGCCGCAGGCGCTCAGGGCAGCGGCTAGACCTAGCCCGAACAGGACCCTGAACAGACCAAGGTTTCTCAAGAGCTAATCCGGCTAGCGCTCATTCTTCTCAGGGTAGTCACCGTCTCGATGTGATGCGTCTGCGGGAACATGTCGACAATCTCTATCCTGAGCACCTCAAAGCCAGCAGCAACGAGCAGGCCCAGATCCCGACCAAGAGCCGCCGGATCGCAACTGACTAGCGCCACGCGTTCCGCCCCAGTAGCAACCACTGCTGCGACACCTGCCGTATTTAGCCCAGCCCTTGCCGGATCAGCAACGACAACATCTGCCGCGCTTGGCCGCCAGGTCTCGACCGAGCTAGCAACAATCTGTGTATCAAGGTCGAAAAGGTTGACTCGAGCATCCGCCACGGATGACTCAGAACGCTCAACAAGCACTGACCGCTGAGCATTCAACCCCGCAGTGAACAGGCCGACTCCCCCGTAGAGGTCCACTAGGCGGTCGCTAGCAGCGTCAAAGGGCGTCACTGCTCGGGCCACCGCCTGAATCAACGCCTCGGCACCATCAGGTCGAGCCTGAAAGAACGAGCGTGCCGAAATCCGAAACTGCTTGCCGGCTACCTGCTCATAGATCCAAGCCTGCTCGCCTTGAGCGAGTGCTTGCTGGGTTACGACGCGCACGTCCTCGGGAAGGCCAAACCTCTCGCCTGTTGCTACGTGAGTGTCCACAATCGCCATGCGCTGCGCAGTTCGAGCACCCACACGAAAGGTGACCTCGCTAGCCCCAACAAAGCGGCCCTGCTGAATGAGTCCGTCAATCAAGGGGTGCGCCACCATGCAGGAAGAAATCTGATGAATCTGATGGCTCTGGCGCTTTCGAAATCCAACTCTGCCGAGTTGTTCTGATTCGGTGATCGCCGCGCTCGTAGCCGTAGACCCCTCCACTCCGCAGCGCAGGGTGGTTCGATACTGCGTGGCCGGGAGTTCGCCTGCAAAAGAAATCGGCACACCCTCAAGACCAGAGATTCGGCGAAGCGCATCAGTAACAATCTCGGCCTTCAGTCGAAGCTGCAACGCTTCCTCGGCATGTTGAAGGTCGCACCCTCCACACCCTGCAGCAACCTCTCTACATGGAGCTTCTCGACGGCCCGCTGCGGGCTCAAGGACTGCTCGGACCTGTCCCCGGGCCATGCGCTTCGAAGATTCGGTGATCTGCACAAGGACACGATCACCTGGCAGCGCGCCTTCAACGAGAACAATTCGACCCGACTCTTCGTGCCCTAGCCCAAGCCCACCAGCAACAATCCGTTCAATCTGCAGTTCAAGCTGTCGTTCAGGCTGCAGTGAAGCCTGCTCCGATTGGTGGGGGGACACATCCTGCATCCACTAACCGTAGGTCGCCCAGACACGCAGGGAAGAAGTGTCGACTGCTAGTAGTTCTGTTGCCACAGTGA
>CANJEC010000213.1 GCA_947473395.1 Actinomycetota bacterium
GAGCGAAGCTCCGGGGGATGTTCGCTTCTTGCTCGTTCACCACACAGTCACCTCGAATAGCGATTCCCCAAGCGAGTCGTTTACAACTCTCAGAAGGATTTATGGGATGCATACCAGCCCAGAGAAGGGCTGGCCAGACATTGCCTACAACTTTCTGATTGATCGCTTTGGTGTGATCCACGAAGGGCGCTCTGGCTCGCTCGAGTCGCCAATCAAGGGCTCCGCTACCGGAGGATCTCAGGGATTTGCTCAACTCTGCTGCTTCTTGGGTGATCATCAGGTGCAGGCACCGACCGAGGCGGCACAATCCTCGATGGTGGCGCTGTTAGCTTGGTTAGCGAGCAAATACGACATCCCAATGTCAGAGGGTTCCACGGCAACATTTGTTTCTCGCGGGTCAAACCGTTGGCCAGCGGGCAAGACAGTAACCACGCCTACTATCGGCGGTCATCGCGATATGTCCTCGACTGCGTGCCCCGGCGACGCAGCGTATGTGTTGCTCGATGCAAGATTCCGACCAGAGGTAGCCGCGATTGTTGGGGATGTGGCTGCTGCACCGGCTGCAACGACTCCGCCAACCGTGCCACCGACAATTGCCACCACAACAGCAGCACCCTCAACCACTACGAGTACTTCTCCGCCGACTACCCAAGCGCCGAGCAGCATTCCAGAAACCCTTCCGCCGACAACAGTCGATCAGACAGAATTACGAACCCAAGCTTCGGCTGCGGAACGAAATGCCACTGCAGCAGCAGGAACAAGCACGAACTCAAAGCTGATTCTGGCCGGCGGGGTGATCGCTATTGCGGCAGGGCTAGCCGTAACTACTAACGCAATGGTGCGAGATCGAAGGACGGTCGCGGGTGCAACAGCATCGGAGGCAGCGGAGTCTGCGCCTGTTGAAGATGTGCACATCTCAAGCAACCCAGATGGAGACTGATGTGGAGAGCCTTCTCGCTGGGTTCGAGCGCACTTAGGTTTGGACTACGCCCTCGAACTAACTGTTGGTCTGACTCAACCAAGCAGTAAAGGCCGTGATCATCAACTCAACATCGGCAACTGCCATGACCTCTCGGATTGAATGCATCGAGAGCTGTGCCATGCCAACATCAACAGTGGGTACGGCGAGTTGTGCAGCGGCGAGAGGCCCGATTGTTGACCCGCAGGGAAGGTCGCCGCGATGCGAATACTCCTGCACAGGTACCTGCACAGAACTGCAGACCTCACGGAAAATTGCGGCGGTGGAGGAGTCGGTCGCGTAGCGGCCATTGACATTGTGTTTGATGACAGGCCCGCCACCTAGATGCACCCAATGGTTGGGCTCGTGACGCTCCGCATAGTTGGGGTGAGTTGCATGAGCCATATCGGCAGAGAGCAAAAGTGACCCTGCAAGGCTGCCCAAGAATGCTGAGCGGCTCGCACCAAGAGCAGCGGCTCGCTGCTCAAGGACTTGGCTGAACCAGGTTGAGTCCGCACCAGTGGCTGAGGTGGAACCGATCTCTTCGTGGTCATAGAGCACAATCACCGAGGGGCCGTGGCCTGCCCACTTGGCGGCTATCAGAGCTTCGACAGCACCAAAAGAACTACACAGATTGTCGAGTCTGGCACTGGCGAGCAGTTCGTCATCACGGCCAAGTACTGCCGCAGGCTGAACATCAAAGCAGGCCAGATCCCATCCAAGGATCTGCTCTGGATCACAGTCCATCTCATGCCCGAGCCAAGAGCGGAACTCGCCCTCATGAGGGTTTCCGAGGGCCCAAATCGGCTGCATATGAGTTTGCTTGTTGAGGAGGAGGCCGCGCTCAGCCAGATCGCGATCAAGGTGAATCGCAAGCTGCGGCACCCGCACCTGTGGGCCCGCGCTGCGAAACAAGCGTTGCTCTATTGTCTCGGAAGAGTCGCCCCAGCGAATCGCAACCCGGCCAGCAATTCCCAAATCCCTATCCAGCCAGGAGTTCAATAGCGCTCCGCCGTAGACCTCAACGCCGAGCTGTTGACAGCCAGCAAGACCGGAGTCTGGGCGTGGCCGGATACGCAGATTAGGAGAGTCTGTATGTGCGCCAATCATTCGCAGCGGCCCGAGCGGGGCCTTGCCATCTACCCAGGCAATAAGTGCACCATCGCGAACCACAAATCTGTTGGCAGGTTCTTGGGGGTTTTCATCATCGGCAGTCTCTTGTGGGTCAAAGAGTTGAAACCCGGCGTCTACTAGGCGTTGCGCAGCGTTGTGGGCAGCATGAAACTGTGTGGGCGAGGCATCAATAAACCCGGCCATTTCCTCTGCTGGAGTCAGCATCATCTGCCCTTCTTCGTGCTCGGTGGGGATTTGCTAGCCGGCGGGTCCTCAAAGCCTGGCCCAGTGGCAGTGGGAGTCAACCCGGCGCAGGATTGAAGCGCATCCATAGCTGCAACTCCTGCCGTAGCCGCAGCACCCGAGAGCGGGACTGGAACAAGATTTTGGATCTGCGCGGGCTTCCACTCGTAGCCATCGATTCGGCGCCCAGTAGCGGTGACAACGAGTACGCCGCTGGTATTCCCGGCAGCTGAGGGGGCTTTGAAAATGAAGTTTGATAGCCCAAAGGCCACAAGCTGATCACCCTGATAGCCGATGCCTTGCAGTCGGTGAGCGTGAGTGCCAACCACAATGTCTGCCCCAGCCGAAATCATCAGGTCGACCAGTTCTTTCTGTCGCGCATTCGGGCAGGTTTCCTTCTCGGTTCCAAAGTGCAAGTACACCGCAAGCGTGTTCACCGTTGGCCGAGCAGCTCGAACAGCATCAGCGAGTTGTTCTTGGTAGGCCTCTTCGGCACTCGCAATGCCAGGCACACCCGGGGCCGCAGTCCACCAAGTCACCATCGAGGATGGGTAAATATCATTGGCTGCAATGATTCCAATTCGCTGCCCGTTGACCTCTTTGATGAACGGGGCGTAGGCCTCGGTGTCATCTTGGCCGATTCCAATGATGGGCATCTTGCCCTCGGCCTTGATTCGAAGCGTGTCTGCAAAGGCCTCTTTTCCAAAGTCCATGCCGTGGTTATTTGCCATGGTGACCACATCCACACCGGCTGCGCCAAGCGAGTCCAATGCTTGTTCGGGAACCTGAAAGGTGAACTGCTTGTTGACTGCAGTGCCACCTGTGCCAACTGCAGTCTCGACATTGACCATTGAAATATCAGCAGCAGACATGACTGGCGCAATTGCAGACAACAGGCCAGTGGTGTTTGACACCACCGAGCTGCTCAGGCCCTCAAAGCTGGCATCACCAGCAAAGGCGATGGTGACGGCCTCGCCGCTACCAAGAGGACCGGCCTGCTTTGCAGGCTCGGTGGTATTTGTTGTGTCGGGGTTTGCATCTCCTTGGGGTTGAGTCGAGGTGGAGTCAGAGTCCGCACCTTGTGCAGTTTTGACCTCCTCTTTGGACCCGGAACACCCAAAACTGAGCACCATGGCGGCTACGACGGCAAAAATCACGAACAAGCGAGTACGAGTCATTAGCCCCCAAGGGTACCGGAGCGCTGAATCCACTTTGGGACCATTGCCATCTGCGACTAACTTTGGGACCTGTACGTGATCGGCTCTGAGCAGCGTGGCTCGGCCGATCAGGTACATGCAGCAACGTCGCTGCCCTGCAGCCAAAGTTGCCTGCAGCGCGTCTGTCTCAATCGGCTCGATAGATCCGATCACCGTGGCCAGAATTTCACCTGTGTCCACATGTATCTCAGGAAGCATCATGTCTCAGCATCTCCCCGGTAAAACTGGGCTTTATCA
>CANJEC010000214.1 GCA_947473395.1 Actinomycetota bacterium
CATCTAGGCGAACGGGGCGCTCAAGGTTCACAGGGTCACCGGCGCTCAGAGACTTCAGAGAGGTGCGTTCGAGGGTCTCTTCGCTCAGGTCGGCATCAAAGGAGTCGCTCCCCCACTCCACCACGGTCAAACAACACCCGTTCACAGCTATCGATGCTCCAAGAGTCACGTCATCAAGGACCACTCTGGCTGCTACTCGTAGACGCGAGCCATTCAAAGATTCAATGGTCCCGAGTTCCTCAACTATTCCGGTGAACACTTCTGACTCCTTACAACAATTCTTGCTGGTTGAACGCTACTGCTGAGCTGATTCTGGAGGGGCAAGCTCTAGACGTAGATCTTCTCCAACACGTTCTACGCCGACAAATCGACCACGCCAGACATTCGAAATATCCCAAGCACCAGCACCTTCAAAAAGGCCGTTTGCGTCATCGCCACCAAAGAACGCTGGCGCAAGGTAAATCACATAACGGTCGACGAGACCTGCTCGATGGAACTCGCCTGCAACGCCTGCTCCACCTTCGACTAGTAGTTGCAAGATTCCCTCTGCTCCCAGCTGATCAAGTATCACCCCGAGGTCCCCACTCATCTCTCGGCAGGGCTGCACCTTTGCCGTGGCTGCGGCCTTTCCAAGCACAATCCGAAGCGGGTCTAGGGGATTCAGGAGCGGGGAAACGGGCGGAACATAGTCTCGGACATTGAGTGAAGGGTCATCTCTGCGGATGGTACTCGCACCCACCATGATTGCATTCGACTCGGCACGGAGCCGGTGACCATCCACTCTGGCCGACGGGCCGGTGATCCACTGACTCGAACCATTCGGTGCTGCTGTTCCGCCGTCCGAGGTGCTTGCCATCTTTAAGACAACCCAAGGCCGGCCAGTGCGACGATGTTTCAAATAGGGGGCGAGTTGCTGGCTCACCTTCTCGGCTTGAACCCCTAGGAGAACATCGATCCCAGCATCTTTCAATCGGGAAATTCCCGCACCCGAGACAGCAGGATCAGGGTCTTCGATGCCAATCACCACGCGTGATACTCCAGCAGCGATGATTGCCTCGACACAAGGTCCGGTTCTGCCAGTGTGACTGCAGGGCTCCAGGGTGACGTACATTGTCGAACCCGCAGCGTCAGAACCTGCCAGAGCTAGCGCAGCAATCTCTGCATGGGCCTCTCCAGGCTCCTGAGTCGCCCCTTCAATGAGTCGCCCTGCCTCCGTACGAATAACTGCCCCAACCCAAGGGTTTGGGGCTGTGATGCACCGCACCTGAGCTGCCGCAGCAAGTGCCCGGGTCATGCATTCCCGGTCGATTGCGTCAGTTTTTGGAGACGGTTGCATCTGTGAACACTAGTGGAGGGCCTTGACATCGGTTGAACTCAGACCGGTCGTTGGCAATTCGACCATATGAGGATTAGTCCGCCGATGTGAGTTCCACTGCGTCCACCGTCGGAGCAGACCCACCGCCTAGTAGCTCTAGGGCCTCTGGGATGACATCAAGCACGGCTTCGAGCATCTCGAGTGCTCGCTCGGGGGCGCTGCCAAGATTAAGAATCAACGCCGGTCCACGAGTTCCTGCTTGCGCTCGAGACATACGGCCTCGTGGACTCACGGAGCGCATGGCCTCGGCCATTCCTGGGGCACTTCTGTCGAGAATCCGCTTCGTTGCCTCTGGAGTGAAGTCACGCGGGCCAAAGCCTGATCCGCCAGTAGTCAAAATGAGACCGTTAAACCCATAAGCCATGTACGACAGCGCATTGGAAATCTCGCCGACGTTATCGGGAACAACCCGGTGCTCGATGACTTCAAACCCGCCCACATCCAGCCGGTTGAGCAAAGCCATACCGCTCAGGTCCTCCCTGCTACCAGCAGCGATGCTGTCGGAGACGGTGAGCACCTTGGCTTGAAGAAACGGGGGCTGTGGCATCGGCGATCCTTCTGAGTGTTAGCTGGAACAAATCGAGAACTCCCCATCGGGGGCCCAAACGACACCCCATGCTAGCTGTAGACAAACAAGCACATGCCGTCGGTATCCTCAGCCTGCGGCAACAAGATTGCTCCACGCCCCCAAGGCTGCCAAGGTCCAGCCGGGGGTGACAAGGGTTCCAACTCGGGGTACCTCTGTTGTATGTACTCGTCCACGCCAGTCGTCTCCACCGCAGAGAGGGTGCACACGCTATAGGCCAGGCGACCTCCAGGGGCTAGCAAGCCAACGGCTGCGTCCACTAGGTCTCGTTGGAGTGCGGCAATTCGCTGCGGAGCCTGGGAGTCAATTCTCCATCGAGCGTCGGGGCGACGGCGAAGTACGCCAAGCCCTGAACAAGGGGCATCCAAAAGGACGAGGTCTGCTGAGTGCGGACGAAGGCCTGGATGAAGTGCGTCACCAACCATCGGGAGCAGATTCTCTAGCCCAAGACGCGAAGCGTTGTCGACAATGAGGTCAACCCGATGGGGCTGCAAGTCCGCGGCTATGACCACGCCTCCGGCGGCTGCACAACCGGTTGCTTTGCCTCCGGGTGCCGCACAAAGGTCAATCACCAACTCACCGGGCTGCACTGCCAACAGCTCGACTACCCATTGAGAGGCAAGGTCCTGTGTATAGCCATCGGCACGGTGAGTGGCCTCCGCCGAGGAGTTCATGTTCCTCAACGCCGCAACAGCCCTGTCATGGCCGAGGTCGGTGACGAGTTGCTCGTAGATCCAGTCTGGATACGACAGCTCTGTTGGCTCGTCTGGGAACTCGATCTTTGACCGAGTCACCTGTCGCAGGACAGCGTTCGTGAGGCCACGAAAACGCTTCGGAGCGGCTTCGACGGTTGTTCCAACTGCGGCGTAATCGGGAATGTCGTCGCGATACGCGAGCTGATATGCACCTAGGCGAAGGACTCGACGCGCAGCCGGAGGTGGGTCGGAACTAAGGAACCGATCGATGAGGTGATCGCAAGCCCTCTGGTGACGAAGGCTGCCATAGACCAAGTCGGTAGCAAACCCCCGATCCTGCTGCCCTAGACCCGAGCCATCAAGAACCTTCGAGAGGATCAGGTTGGAATACGCGCCCTCATCCTCGACCCTTGCGAGAACCTCAAGCGCAACGCGCCTAGCCGCTACGCCTTCCATATCAGCAGTTGCTGCGCTCATTCGCCGAATACCTCTCCCGCTGGCCGTGCTCCGTTGGCCCAGTCAGAGGCGGGCATAGCTGCCTTTCCTTCTGGCTGAACCAGGAGCAACTTAATCCAAGAGTCACCTGTTCGAACCAACGCTGGCGCTGCAATTGTGCCCGGGGCAACTGCAGCTGACGGGAAGCTCGGATCGCTCTCAAGCACATCTACCTGGACTGCCTGAGCGCTCAGGACTTTGAATCGTTTCTGTCGAAAAGTTGTCCATGCACCCCCCACGCGGATTCGGCGAAGAAGAAGCTCACTTGGGCTCTCCCACAGAAGTTGAGCATCAGCGGCGTGAAGCTTGTGCGCGTAGGTGACCCCCAATTCGGATTGCGGAACAGCCTGTCCAAGGCCGCGATCAAGTTGATTGATGAGCAGATCAGAACCCAGCGTGACGAGTTGGTCTCGTAGTTCTGCGGCAGTAACGCAATCATCAAGGTCGATCTCCGCCTGCGCATAGATCCCACCCGTATCTAATCCCTCAGCCACCTCCATCACACAAACCCCCGTCTGAGCATCGCCAGCAAGAATCGCCCGTTCCACTGGTGCGGCGCCGCGCCACCGGGGCAGTAACGAGAAGTGCAGGTTGACCATCTGCAGGTGATCCAGCA
>CANJEC010000215.1 GCA_947473395.1 Actinomycetota bacterium
ATGTGATGATTGCCGGAGCATCGAGTTTTGATGCCTACATCGAGGCCAGCGCGCGAAATACCGACTTGCAGGTGACCTTGTCAGAGGTTCGTCCTGACGGCAAGGAGATGTATGTGCAAACGGGATGGCTTCGAGCAACGCACCGAAAGCTAGACACGAAACGTTCGACGCCGACTGATCCGCGTCAGACGCACTTAGCAAAGGATGCTCAGCCGCTGACAGCAGGCGAGCCTTCGTTGGCTCGAGTTCAGATTTTCCCTGTGGTGTACACCTTCCGTGCAGGGTCTCGCATCAGAGTGAGTATCAGCGCTCCGGGTGGAGACCGGCCGATCTGGACGTTCAAATCAATCGATGATGGAACGACCACGGTGACGGTGTTTCGCTCGGCTGAGTACCCGTCTGCACTGGTGCTGCCAGTAGTTGAGGGTGGTGTTGCGGGTGCGCCGCTACCAAATTGTGGGACATTGCGCGGTCAGCAGTGCCGAGTATTTGAGCCTTCAAGCACTGGCGGTTGACCCTCGCCCGAGTAGGGCGACCACGGGCACAAAGGCGAGAGCAAGAACGCCTACGCCGATCATGATGGCTCCCAGAGTGCTACTCAGGACTGCAGTGGATTGACCTGTAGTGCGAGTCACGATGATCGAGGAGGCAATTGCTATGCCAACGCCGCCTAGGCCAATCAACACAGTTAGGACCACGCCCGAGGCGGCACCCGCCTTTTCTGCTGGAACTACTGCTTGGGTAACCACGCTGGCATAGGACCAACACAGGCCAAGGCCAGCCCCTGCTGGTAGCGAGAAGACCAAGAACAGGGCCATGTTGGATGTATTGAGACCCATACCGATTGCGCCGAGGCCTCCGAGCAGCATGGCAAGGTCCATGACTGCCCAAGACTTGAACCGCTCGAGTCGGCCAGAGAGCTGTGCCGCCAGGGTGACCCCGCCAGAAAATGCGAGCAGAGCTAAGCCAGAGACGACTGGTGAGAGTCCCTCAACCGTTTGTAGATAGATGAGCGCTACAAAGATGATCGCTGTCGCAGCAACATTGCCGACTGCTCCAGCCAGAATCATGACGGTGAATTCTCGAATCCGAAAGAGTTGAAGGTCTACAAGGGGAGACTGCACGTGTCGCTCCACTAGGCCAAATGCAACAAAGCCCAGGATGCCAACCAGAATGAATCCTGCAGTGAGCGGAGAGAGCCAGCCCCAAGCTGAGCCTTGGTCAATGCCGATGGTGAAGATTGCCACCGAGGCAATAATCAGGCAGAGCCCAGTCCAGTCGATGCTGCGAGAAGCGGTCTCATCTCGACTTTGAACTACCGAGGTGCGAGCGAACGCAATGACGAAGAGGGCGATTGGCAAGTTGATCAAGAGCACCCACCGCCAACCCAGCAACTCAGTCAAACCGCCACCGATGAGCGGGCCAAGTGCTTGACCAATGGCTGCGAGACCGAAGACCATGCCCACGGCCCGTTGGGTCTGTTCCTTTGGGAACCCGTTTGTGACTACGGCTACCGAGACTGGCATCAGTACTGCGGCCCCGGCACCCTGAACGATCCGGGCAGCAATCAACATCTCTGGGCCAGTGGCTAGCCCTCCAACAAGCGAAGCACCCGCAAAGACAGCGGCACCGATAAACAACCAGGTCCTGCGACCGAGCAAGTCGGCAAGGCGTCCGCCGACGATGAGGAATGAGGCCAGCGCCAGCATGTAGCCGCTGATGACCCATTGCAGTGCAGTGGTCGTCGTGTCAAAGTCAGCGGCCGTAGCTGGTAGTGCTGCCTGAACGGCAAAGAAGTCAAGGTTGATAGCGAAGATTGCTAGGGCTGCAGCAAGAATCAGCGCTCGCAGCTTTGGATCCTTGGTAAGCGACTCCGCCATAAGGGAAAGAAAGCTAGCGGTATTCCTGCCCGTGCTTGCCAGCAATCGCTCCGAACTTTGACCGATCTGAGTCTGACTGCGAGAGGTCTGCGTACATGCTTGAGGCGTTGCCAGCCGAGGTCATAGAAACCATTTCTCCACCGTCCTCGCCGAACTTGTACCAATGAGTTGTGTTGGCGGGAACATGAACCAGCGTGCCTGCACTCGCGAGCGATTCCTGATCGCCAACCCCGCATAGAACCGTGCCGCTTACCACGTAGAAGGATTCGTCCCATGGGTGAGCGTGGGGGCCAGGACCGGTTTCGGCCGGACCGGACTGAAGAAATATTTCATAGCCCTCGGTCTTGGATTGTTCGGCAAGCACCGTGATCTCGAACCCCGCGATAGGAAGCGGTTCGGGTCGGTCAGCAGAGGACAGGAATATCGGTTCGGGCATGGCAGTAGGACCTCTCTGTAGACCATTCAACACTAGGGCATGGCAGCCGATTCATGCCCGTGCGCCTGTAGCAGGGGTGGGCGGTGCGGTGTGATGGGCGGTCTAGTGCGGTGGGCTAGGCGGTGCGGTTGGCTGAGGGGAATGGTGTGGCCGTGGCGTGGTGGGAAGTGGCGTGGTGGGTAGTGGCGTGGTTGGAAGGGGGGTGGTGTGGCCGTTATGGGGGTGGTCTGGGTTGTTGTTTTTGGTGGCGTTGTGAGTTGAGGGTGTGGCCGTTGGGTGTTGTCCAGATGAAGTACTGCTCGGGGGTGATGGTCATGGTCCAGCCGTTTCGGTGGGTGACCATGTGGTGGTAGCGGCAGAGTGATGCCAGGTTGGAAAGGTCGGTGGTTCCGCCGTTGTTCCAGTGTTCGACGTGGTGTGCGTCGGTCCATTGGGGTGGGTTGGTGCATCCGGGGAACACGCAGCCGCCGTCTCTGTGGGCGAGTGCTCTGCGTTGTGCTCTGTTGGCTAGGCGTTGGGTGCGGGTGAGGTGCAGGGTGGTTGCGTTATTGGTGGTGAGGAGCGCGTAAAGGGTGGGGTTACAGGTGAGGTAGCTGGCGAGTTCGGCGCTGAGGGGTTGGTTGTTGTGATCGGTGAGTTTGCTGAAATCGAGTCGGGTATCGGTGTTGTTGACGGTGATAGCGAGTTCGATGCCTGATCCGTAGCCACCGGTGCTGGTGTTGTTGTTGTTGGTGTTGCTGTTGCTGTTGGTGGTGCTGGTGTTGTTGTTGTTGTGGGCGAGGTTGCTGAGTGCGAGCGCGAGGAGGGTTGTGCGGTTCGGTGTTGGAAGGTCGGTGGTGAGTTCGTTGTCTTTGTTGAGTTGGTTGAACAGTTGATCTGCGTGGGAGTTGAGTGTGTGTTCGATGGCGAGTGCGTGGATGCCGGTGAGTTGAGCGTTGATGAACAAGGTGTTGTTCAGTCCACGGTGCATGCGCAAGGTGTTATCCGCGATGTCGTCTCCGGGGCGGTGGCCGCCTTGTTGGTCGAGGAGTTCAGCAACTGCGCCGAGTTGTTGTTTCCATTTTTCATACGTTGTTCCGGTGATGTTGTTGAGGATCTGATCGGAGATATCTGCGAGTTCGTTGGTGATACGTGGGTTTGCTGCACTTGTAATCGCTGCGGCATGTTCGTAGCTGATCTGCCCGTTGCGGAGTGCTTCAGCGACTTTGGGAAAATGCATGCGAAGTTTGTTTGCTGTTCTGACTCGGCTTTTAGCACCCGGGTTTGATGTAGCTGATTCTCTAGCGAGCCAAGCACCGGTACGCATACCGTGTTCAGAATCGGTAAACCCGCGGGAATCTAACTCGGCAAGAACTTGAACTGACGCAGCGTCAAGAAACCTGCGGGTGTGTTCAATCTGGGTAGCAGCCAAACACAACTCATCACCCGAGAACATCGATGGGTCGC
>CANJEC010000216.1 GCA_947473395.1 Actinomycetota bacterium
CGAGAGCAGCGGGTACAACAACAGCAGCATCACAATGATGAGCGAACCCGAACCCACCGAGGTGAGCCCGACAATCAGTCCGCCGATTGCGCCGATCAACATGGTGGGAAGTGGCCGCACCGCAGCGCCACCCATGGGTTCGGCATTGGGTGCGATACCGCGACGGGCAGACAGAACCATCTTGGCAATAATCGCAGCGGCGGCCACAAGCAGAACCCAGCCCAACAGGGTCTTGATGATTTTGGCTGACTCAGGACCGCCAAACACGCTGTCGATCAGATAGGCACCGAGGAAAGCCATCGGGACAGAACCAACGCTGAGCCAGCCCACCAGACGCCAGTTCACGGTGCCACGGCGCACATGAACGCCACCACCGAATGGTTTCATGATCAAACTAGCAATCACGTCTGAACTCACCGCAGTTGCAGGGTCCATCTTGAACACCAGCACCAGCACAGGGGTCATGAGCGCGCCGCCGCCCATGCCAGTTAAGCCGACGATGAATCCCACAATCGCGCCAGCAACGATCATCGCTGGGTTTAAGTCCATGCTGTCCCTGCAGTTCTTGTCATCGCTAGCAGTTGAGTCAGCGAGCGAGATTGCCGTTCTGCGAAGACGACATGCTACCAGTGGGCTGAAGTTTTCCGGTTGGAGAGAAGTGCACCGCAGTTGGTTGATCTCTGTCATCCTGGTGAGGTGGAGGAAAAATCTGGCGGCTTGCCGCCCGGCCTATATGAGCAGCTAGTCACCGCTGGCCTCGAGGAGCAGTTGCGCGCCATCGATGACAAGTACGTCAGTCGTACTGCGTTGCATCAAGCAGAAGCACCCAATCGGATTGCGCTTCACCTCAGTCGCCAGATTGAAAAGGCACTCGATGGTGTTCCCGAGAAGGATCGGGTCGCAGTTGGGGTCGAGGTTGTGCGCGAGTTGCTGGGTCGACTCGAACAGATTGTGGAGAAGGCAGAACTAGAGCCAGAGGTCCTCGTATCACCGGGGGATGTGCTTCGTTCGGTGACAACAGCCCTCCCGGATGGCTCGCCCCGCGCAATCGATGCGCCGCTGATCCCGTTGCTTGATACCACGTTGCTGACCAACGCCCCCGGTGAGCCCGGGGTGGGGAATCAGGTGAAGGCCGAGATTCATTCCTCGCAGTCGATCGATGTGGTGATGGCCTTCATTCGCACGAGCGGAATCCGACCAATGATCGAGAGCCTGCGGGAGCACTGCGAACGAGGCGGCCAACTTCGGGTGCTCACCACGACCTACACCGGCTCGACTGAACAGGCCGCACTGCAACGCTTGGTTGATCTTGGAGCGCAAGTACGGGTCTCGTATGACCTGTCGACGACTCGTCTGCATGCAAAGGCATGGCTATTCAATCGTCCCTCGGGCTTCTCGACTGCCTATATCGGCTCATCCAATCTGACTCATTCAGCACAAGTAGCCGGTCTGGAATGGAATGTTCGCATCTCGGGTGCGCGCAACCCGGATGTGATCGAGAAGGTCCGGGCGGTATTCGATTCCTACTGGGAAAGTTCTGACTTTGTTCCCTTCGATGCCGAAGAGTTCAGCAACCACATGGCCAAGGAGCAGACTTCGGGGCCGCTGGTCTTTCTTAGCCCGGTTGCGGTTACCCCGCTTCCATTTCAGTCGCGCCTACTTGAGCAACTGGAGCTCGCCCGCACGCGTGGCCACCACCGAAACTTGTTGGTCTCTGCCACTGGCACGGGCAAGACCGTAATGGCGGCCCTTGATTATGCGCGCCTGCGCCAGCACCTTCCATCGGGCCGTCTCCTTTTTGTTGCGCATCGCCAAGAGATCCTGGATCAGAGCCAAGCCACTTTTCGCCACGTTTTAAGAGAACCGAACTTTGGCGAGCAGTGGATTGGGGGCAAGCGACCGCAGAAATTTGATCATGTGTTTGCCTCAGTTCAGAGTCTGCACCGGGCGGACCTTGACTTTCTTGAGCAACAGCACTTCGACATGGTCATCGTGGACGAGTTTCACCATGCTGCCGCTAAGTCATATGGGCGACTGCTAGATCACGTTCAACCAGTCGAACTCCTCGGCCTGACGGCAACACCGGAGCGCTCCGATGGACTCCCGGTGTTGGGATGGTTTGATGATCGAATCGCGGCCGAGTTGCGGCTTTGGGATGCGATCGACCAGCAGTACCTGACTCCGTTTGTGTATTACGGAATTCATGATGGGACTGACCTGCGCAACGTGGCTTGGCGCCGAGGGTCCGGGTATGAGGTTGAAGCCCTTACGAACGTCTATACGGCCTCCGATGCGTGGGCTCAGCAAGTCATCAAGGAGTTCGCCGAGCACATTGATGACCTGTCAACGGTTCGTGCCCTTGGCTTTTGTGTGAGTGTCTACCACGCTCAATTTATGGCCCGGATGTTTAACCAGGCAGGGATTGCCTCGGCCGCCGTCTGGGGAGAGACGCCCGAGAACGAGCGTCGGGAGGCTCTTGCTGCACTGGCCGACGGTCGGCTTCGCGTCCTGTTCTCGGTGGACCTGTTCAATGAGGGTATTGACCTGCCGAGCGTCGATGCGCTGCTCATGCTGCGCCCGACGGAGAGTCCGACGCTGTTCATTCAACAGTTAGGGCGTGGCCTTCGTCGTGACGTCGGTAAATCAGTCTGCACAGTGTTGGACTTTGTTGGTCAGCACCGCCAGGAGTTTCGATTTGACCGCCGGCTTGCAGCCCTCCTCGGTGGCACAAGAAAAGAACTTGCGGAGCAGGTTGCAGCAGGATTTCCCTACTTGCCGGCCGGGTGCCAGATGCAACTCGACCAAAAATCCTCCAAGATTATTCTTGAGAGTTTCAAAGCGGCACTTCCCTCGCAGTGGCCGCAGAAGGTCGAGGAACTGCGCAATCTGGTAACGGCTGGGCATGATCCAAGGCTTGTCACCTATCTGGATCACACGGGGCTGGAGCTCGAAGACGTCTATCCCGGAAAGGGTGCAGCGAAGGGCAAGTCAGGATGGTCGAACCTCTGCGAATCGGCTGGGCTACCTGTGGAGTCAGCTGGGCCTGAGGAGCAGAAACTTCGTCGCAGCCTGGGTCGCTTATTACACATCGACGATGACCTCCGGCTTGGTTTCTACAGGCAGTTCCTGACGGGTGGACAGGTGCCTGACCTCTCCCGTCTTTCCGGCAGTGAATTTCGGTGCGTCCGAATGCTGATGAGCCAGCTGATGAGCCAAGTAGACAAGGACCTGATTGCTGCACCGGCGGAACTGCAGGAGAGTGCTGATTTCCTGTGGCAGCACCCGCAAGTCCGTGCTGAAGCCTTAGAGCTTTTGGACGTGCTTGCCGGACGAGTTGACCACGTTCACCATTCAGTACCGAATTTCACGGATGTGCCGCTGCGGGTTCATGCTCGCTACACCCGGCTCGAGATTCTCTCTGCATTTGGGCATGGGAACCCGAATTCGCATCAGGTGGCAATGTGGCAGAGCGGGGTCTTCTGGTTGCCAGGAGACTCGGCCGCAGAGTCAACCGATCTGTTCGCATTCACGTTGGATAAAACTGGCGGGAACTTCTCGCCAACCACTCGCTATCGTGATTACGCGCTCAGCCCCGACCTCATTCACTGGGAGAGTCAGTCCAACACTCGTGCCAGTAGCGAGACTGGGCTTCGTTACCAACACCACGCCGAGGAGGGCAGCAGCATCATGTTGTTTGGCCGACTCCGACCCGAGGACCGAGCGTTTTGGTTCCTCGGCCCGGCAACCTATGTGCGCCATCAA
>CANJEC010000217.1 GCA_947473395.1 Actinomycetota bacterium
CTGAGCGGTAGAGCTGATAGCCATCTAGATGGCGGTGCTCGCCCCAGCTACAGGTGTAGGGGCGATGGTGGCGGTTCCTTGACCAACCCGTGGGCTCAAGCGGCCCAAACCGCAGCCCCAGCGGAACTCCACCTCGGGCGGCTCGCTCTGCGATGAATGGCAAGTCGAAGCAGTTGCCATTCCAAGTGATGAGCACCCCTGGACTGAGAGAGGAAATGAGTTCCTCGAGGTCCCTGAGAATGCTCAGTTCCTCGCCGAGCAGCACGAAGTCTTCTTCGGCAGTTGACACAGCAACTGCAACGATTGCGGCCACTCTGGCATCGAGACCGTTGATAGTTGTGTCGGTCTCTATGTCTAGGCCGTACCACTGTGAGGGTGGGGGAGCACTCATGAGGACCATGGTAGAGGTGCCCTGAGACACGGAACTCTTCGTTACTTCACAGGGCATTGACCTAGGCAGCGCGAGTCAGCCCGGTACGATCTGAGGTGCAAACCACTCTGGAGCTTCTGTGCCACGTCATCTGATTACTAGTGCCTTGCCATATATCAACGGCGTGAAGCACCTTGGAAACTTGGTGGGGTCGATGCTGCCCGCCGACGTCTATGCGCGGTACCTGCGGCAATCTGGCGAGGAAGTGCTCTTTGTTTGCGCGACTGACGAGCACGGTACGCCTGCTGAGTTGGCAGCTGCTGCAGCAGGCCAAGCAGTAGATGAGTATTGCGCCGAACAGCACGAGGTGCAGCGTGAACTCTGTGAACAGTTCGGGCTGTCTTGGGACTGGTTTGGCCGAACCTCTCGGCCGCAGAACTATGAACTGACTAACCACTTCGCCCGCCGGCTCCGCTCGGAGGGGTTCTGCGAAATCCGAGCTACTGAACAGGTCTATTCGCTGACAGATCAAAGGTTCTTGCCCGATCGATATGTGGTGGGAACCTGCCCAAATTGTGGTTACGAACGGGCAAGGGGGGATCAGTGCGAGAACTGTGGCAAACCTCTCGAACCAGTCGATCTGATCAACCCCAGGTCTGCCATCTCTGGCTCAGCAGATCTTGAAGTACGTAGTAGTAGCCATGTTTTCCTGCGGCAAGAAGCACTAGCCGATCGCATTCGCGAGTGGGTTGACACAAAAGACTCCTGGCCTTCTCAGACCCGCTCCATTGCATACAAATGGCTAGATGAAGGTCTGCGTGACCGTGGGATTACCAGAGATCTGGCCTGGGGTATTCCCGTTGATCCGGAGGACTTCCCAGAGGTGGCCGGCAAAGTTTGGTACGTCTGGTTTGATGCCCCGATTGGTTACTTGGCAGCTGTGCGCGAGTGGGCCGATGCAGGGTGCGGCGGTGAGGACCCACAAGCCGAGTTTGACTCCTGGTGGCGACTTGACCGTGGTGCGGAGCAGGTGGAATACACACAATTCATGGGCAAGGACAACGTTCCGTTCCACACCCTGAGTTTTCCCGCCACCCTTTTGGGGTCGGGCGAGCCCTGGAAGATGGTTGATCGGCTGAAGTCCTTTAATTGGCTGACCTACTACGGCGGCAAGTTCTCAACCTCGGACCACCGGGGAGTTTTTATGTCGGATGCGCTTGAGTTGCTTCCCGCTGATTACTGGCGCTGGTACCTGATGGCAAATGCTCCAGAGTCCGATGACTCAAGCTTTACCTGGGAGTTGTTTGGAGCGGCAGTCAACAAAGAACTCGTCGGGACTTTTGGAAACCTTGTGAATCGCACTGTCACACAAGTCGAGCGACACTTCGACAGTTGCGTGCCGGGTGGCGGAGACCCAGAAGCAGAAGAGGCGGAGCTCGCAGTTGTGGTGCAACAGCGGCTCGATGAGTATCTGGGCTTTTTGGACTCGCTTGAGTTCAGAAAAGCTGCGGCTTCGCTACGAGCGCTGTGGTCAGTCGGCAACGTTTACCTTGAGACTCGCGAGCCTTGGAAGACCATCAAGGTTGACCCGGCTAGAACTGCTTGCACCCTTCGGACGGCGCTTGAACTATTGGTCGTGTGCGCTGTGGCTTCTGAACCCTTTATTCCTGCTGCCGCTGCCAAGTTGCAGTCGGCATTCCCCACGGTGAACTGGAAGGAACTTCGGCTACGTGCCGACCTTGCAACTCAGCACCATCTGCAGCCCGGCGATGCTGTGCAGTCGCCGGGGTTGCTCTTTGCCAAATTGCCTGCCGAGCAGTTAGAGGAATGGGAACAGCGCTTCGGGGGAAGCTCAAGCGACGGGACAACCGCTGACTCAGACAAGGTGGAGCCGTGAATTTTGCAGCAGTTTCCAAGCATCTCGGCAAGCAGGGCGGAAGATTCCTGCTGCTTGCTCTGGTCATCGTTGCAACCGGGATCGGACTCGGCCTTGCCGCCGGGTACCCCGTGAGCCGTATTCAGTTTCAGGACTCGGATGCGGTCCGCCTTGATCAGGCGAGATTGGCCGGCAAAGTCGATCCGGAGCTTGCACTCACTGCCCAAAACGACCTTGCAGTGGGCTGGCAGGCTGGGGACCCGGCGCTGAGCTCATTCGGCCTGCTCGGGTCTGAGTTTTGCGGAGAGACCGTGGAGCTTCCCACCCAGGTCTCGCCCAAAGCCACGGCAGTGTTTGCAAAGCCGGCGGACTCCTCAGTTTTGATCTCTGAAGCTGTGCGAGTTGAGGATTGGCAGTCGGCCACTGAATACATAGATTCAGTCAGCAAGGCACTCAGTAAGTGCGATCAGTTCTATCGAACAGACCTGTCAGGAAATCGAATCCAAGTGGAGATCAAGCCGGGTCCCGGTGATGACCTGATCACGGATCGGGTCTCACGCAGATTTGTGGCCAGCGACGGTTCCAATGTGCAGGTCTGGTCGATGATGGCAATTGGCGACGTTATTGTCGCAACCGATTATTTGGGTCCAGCTGCTCCACAAAAGTCGCTGCTGAGTGACGTTGAGAAGAAGATCCTTCTGCGGGTTGCTCCCGAGAACTTCGCCCTTGGTGGGGCTAGTGCGACAAGTACTCCTTCAACGGTTTCACCCGAAGGGTCACCCACCACGGTGTTAGAAGGCGGTGCGGCTGATGAATCCTCCGGTGATCAGCCAGCAAACAGCGAAAGTTCAACAACGCTTCCGGGCTAGCAGAACGCACTGACTGCAACGACTCGAACAAGTGCAACGCAGGACAGAACAGGTTTCGCCTGCAGCGCTAGAGCTGGTCGGTTATCAGGTGAAACTGCTGAGCAAGGGGCACCGAGGCCCACTGACCTAAGCGCTCAAGTTGTTCGAGCTGTTCTCTCCGGAACTGTTGCAGTGGATCAGTAGCTGCGGACTTGTACAGGTGAGTGGTCTCAATCTGGCTCTCATGGGCTAACAGAGCGTCAATTTGAAGCTGTAGATCTTGCTCAGAAACCGTCTCAGCATGGTTGGGCTGATCGGGCTCGAACAGGAGTAACGCCTGCGGGCGATGAGGTGTGATTCCGTCCACGAGTTGCTCGGGATGAAAGAACGGATCACGAGCGGCCACAATCCCTTCAATGCACAGCCGTCCAGCAGCAGCGTGATCTGGGTGAAGCCGGTAACGCTTCCACGGGTCATGACCCAAGATAACTTCTGGCTTGAGCCGCCGAATGATTGCAGACACCTGCGCCCGGGTCTCTCGGTCGGAATTGAGTTCGCCATCAATCTTCCCCAGGAACACCACTCCTGTTCCTCCCAAAATGGTTGCCGCTGTGCGCTGTTCCGCCTTGCGTACTTCAACAAGTACAGACTGATCCATGCC
>CANJEC010000218.1 GCA_947473395.1 Actinomycetota bacterium
AATGACCCCATAGGTCAGTTCTGGCAGACGGAACCTGGTTCCTTCTGCGGCCACGCGGATATCACAGAGCAGTGCTCGCTGAAACGAGCCGCCCATGACCCAGCCCTTGCATGCAACGAGCACCGGCTGGTCCATCTGCCAGAGCTGTTGGATACCCCGATGCCCCCTGCGCATGAGCTCATGGTGGGTCAGTTCGGTCTTTGCAACGCCTATGGAGCCCACATCTCTACCCGAAGAGAAGGACTTGCCTTCTCCCCGCCAAATCACGACACGAATCTCTGGGCTCGATTGGATCTCCGCCAAGATTTCAAACAGGCGAGCGTCCATTTCATCATCGAACGCATTGTGCTTCTCGGTGTTGTCATTCGTGATGGTCGCAATGCCAGCATCGATCTCGAGATGAATGGTTCCAGACATGGGAATCCCCGATTCAGAATTGCCTAGGCCGTGACCAGAGCACATGAGTAAAGATCAGCAGAATCTACTGCGTGGTGAGCAGTCAGGTTTCGCCGTGGGTGACGTCAGCAGACAAGTAGGCATGAAGCGACTCGGCAGTTCCGTCATGAACAACATGACCGTCATCAAGAACGAGACCACGTTTGAATCTTGATATCACTGCAGGGTCGTGCGTGGCTACCAGCACCGTGGCCCCGCCTCGCCTCGCCTCCTCAAGCAAACCGAGTAACGCTTCACGGCCGGCCACATCAAGGCCTACAAAGGGCTCGTCGACCAACAACAGCGTAAAGGGACGGACCAGAGCTACAGCCGCAGCCGCCTTTTGGCGCAAACCCCTGCTGAACTGCGAGGGTAAGTCGTCCTCCCTATCGGCAAGACCGAGGCGCTTGATCAGGTCATCAATAATGGGTTCATCACCTTGGCCGCCATGCATCCGAATGGTGTATTCCATGTGTTCTCGAACGCTGAGGTCGTCATAGAGCACTGGTGTGTCAGGGAGCCATGACCTGCGCTCACGGGCATAGATCGAGTCGGGCGGCTGGCCGTGGACCAGAACAGTTCCCTCTGAGGGCTCGAGCATCCCAGCAATGATGCTGAGCAGCGTTGACTTGCCCGACCCGTTGTGGCCGACCAAGACGATTGCTTCTCCTGCCATGACAGACAGATCAACGGGAGCAAGTGCGCCCACGTCTCCATACTCTTTTGCCACGCCGATCAGCCTGACAACCTCTTTTGGATTCTCCGCGTCTGAGGAAGTGGCTCTGCTCATATCAGTTCAACTTTCATGTCTTGGCTCCCATAGCCTCGCCCATTGTGCGATGAAGGTCCTCACGGTATTTCACCCACATGAACACAATCCCAGCGAGCACGAGTATCGGGATAGCTAGGGTCAACGCAGGAAAAATCGGATCGTTGCTCAGTCGCATCGCTCGCTGCGCCACCAGAATCGGAGTCACACCAATCACGGCAACGAGCGGAGGCCACAGCGTACGGATCACTACTCGTGGCCCGGTAACCTCTGGCGGCATCATTGCGGCGTCGCCAGCGTCAAGCACAGCTTCAGACACGACACTGATCGAAGCCCCGGCAACTGCAGTCGTGGCTGCGGTGATCACGGTGATTGCCCCAATGGCAATAACGTTGACCGATGGGTGCAGCACCCATATCAACAGCAAACCCTCTAACCCAACGAGCACCATGACAAACACCGGTGCTACTAGGTGTCGCTGCAGAATCACACCAGCAGGCTCAGGGTAGGAGGCCAGCATCATGGGGTGATCCACCTCTTGAGCGAGCGGCTCGATCACGTCGAGGCCAGCCACGTAGGTACAAAGCCCTGCGAGCAGAATCAGCGGGGTAGTCCCTGACCAGGCACCATAAAGACACAGCGCAGCACCAAGTCCGAGCACGCTCACTCGCAGAACTCGGACCCATGGCCAACGGCCAAAACTCTGCACATCGCGCGTAAACACCGGGAACCGGCCACCAAAACGAATCGGAAGTCGGGCGAAGCGACTCTTGTTGCGAGGCCGCTCCGAGGCAAGCTGCTTTCGAAGGAGCAGCACTGACCGCAAGTCTTGCTGGGTAACTGCAAAACGCAGTTGGCCCACGAGTCGAGTTCGGCGTTGAGCAAGCTCAATAGAAAGCCCACCGACAATCATCAGACCAACAACAGCCAGGATGATTGCCAGACCAACCAGCACAAGTGGCAGCAGCGAAAAGCTAAGCGGCCAAAAGAGAATCTGCCCAAGCAGGGTCAACGGAGCGAATGGTGAATAGCCAGCAACAGCCACGACCGAGGCAATGAGAAGTGCCCAAGCCAGCAGTTCGATCCAGGGCCTCGGCACACGTCGTGAAGCCGTGATGAGTGCCGCTCCAAGTGATAAGGCAGCTGCTGCACCGCCAAAGAGCGCGCCCGAAAGCATCCACTCAAAGGTGTTTCCAGGGAGACGTTGACTGCAGAGCGAGCCCACTAGGGCCCCCACTGCCATCCCTGTTGCAACTCCGTAGCCAACAACACCCACCGCTGGGCGTCGCAGAACCCGGGAGCGACTAATCGGAGCGAGCAACAGGTGATAGACGTCGGCTGATTCGAGGGCAATCGGACCGGCTCGCGTTCCCGAGCGCACACCAAGTAAGAGCACAAGGGCCACAAACAGGCCAGCCCAAACGGGGCCGAATTTCTGAGCTGATGTCTGCGAGGCAGCGGACAGTTCCGAATCGCCGACCCAACCAGAGGCAAACACTGCAAACACCAAACACGCCAGAGCGGTGGTGTAGACGCGATACGCCAAGTCTCCCCAGGCCACGTCCCCGATGCGTCGCTTTCGGCGGGCGCTTCGCATCTCGTCCATCGCTGCTGCACTCGTTTGTTGATCTACCGAATCATGCAATTCGTTACCCTGAGCAGTACTTGCAGCTTCGTTCAAGTCATCTCTCCGTGAGGAGTCGGTGCCAAGAGGATCTGTGTCCGAGACGTCTGGGGGTGTGGGATCCGGCAAGTCTGAAAGATTACTTCTCCCGGCGGCGCGAACGGAATCTGGTGGGCCTGCGCAATGATGAGTAGAAATATGGACGCTTGAATATTCTCTAGTATTCACAGTCCCGGTTGATTGGAGCATGCAATGAGTGGACCTGAGCGGTGCCCGGTAACAGACTGGCAAACCGACTTTGACCATACTGTGCCTGAATACGCCGCTGACGCTCCTGCGATTTGGCAAGAGCTGCGAGAAACCTGCCCCGTAGCGCATTCTGACCGCTTCGGCGGAACTTGGCTGCCAACTCGCCACGAGGACATTTCGGCCATAGCGCATGACACTGAGCACTTCACATCTCGTGGGGTCATCGTCTCAGTGCTTGAGCCCCAGATTCCTGCGCCAGTCGGGTACGCACCCCCGATCAGCTCCGACCCGCCCTTTCATCAGATTGCGCGAGGCCTGCTCTTACCGGCCTTCGCTCCGAAGGCAATCCGCCCACTCGAGGCCCCTACCCGAGCGTTCTGTTCGCAACTCATCGATCAGATTCTTGTTGATTTGCCGGCTTCGGGTGTCGTGGACGTGGCGGAGCAGTATGCGCAGCACATTCCTGTTCGCGTCATAGCTCACATGCTGGGCGTTCCGGCAGAAGACGGAGATCGATTTCGAGATTTCATTCACAGGATTCTTGAGATGGCCGGCCAGAATGACGAACCAGTTGCGCCTGAAGACACCATGCTTCACTACATTTCTGCCCAGATAGAAAAGAGGCGAGGCGAGCCTACCGATGACCTCATCGGCTTTC
>CANJEC010000219.1 GCA_947473395.1 Actinomycetota bacterium
GAACGTATCTAGTCCAGAGTTGGGCAGTACTTTTACCCTCACGCAACGTTAAGTCGGAGCAACACTTGCACGTCCTTCGTACCCCTGAATCAAGATTCCTTGGCCTGCCGGACTGGCCCTATGCACCGAACTACTCCCAAGTCGATGACACAGAGGGTGGGGCACTTCGCATTCATTATGTGGACGAGGGCCCACGGGATGCAGACCCGGTTCTCTGCATGCACGGAGAGCCCTCTTGGTCCTACCTGTACCGTCACATGATTCCGCCGCTCACCCAAACAGGACACCGTGTCATCGCCCCCGACCTTGTTGGCTTTGGCCGGTCGGATAAGCCCGCAGAGCAGGAGAGTTACACATACGAACGCCATGTGGGCTGGATGTCTGAGTGGCTTGTCAATCTTGACTTGGAACGAATCACATTGGTTTGTCAGGACTGGGGTGGGCTGATCGGCCTTCGTTTGGTAGCGGCCTTTCCTGAACGGTTTTCTCGGCTGGTGATTGCAAACACGGGCTTGCCTACTGGCGACAAGCCGCAGCCAGCGGCCTTTGCGCAGTGGCGGAAGTTCTCCCAAGAGGTTGAAGTTTTTGATTGTGGAGCGATCCTGCAGATGGGAACGACAACTGATCTGTCTGGTCAAGTGCAAGCCGCCTACAACGCCCCGTTCCCAGATGATTCGTTCACGGCTGGGGCAAGGCGCTTTCCGCTACTCGTTCCTGACTCCCCTGATGACCCGTCGGCGGAGGCAAACAGGACTGCTTGGAAGTTGTTGAATACTTGGACCCGACCCGTGATGCTCGCGTTCTCAGATGCTGACCCGGTCACCAAAGGTGGCGAGCGGGCATTCCTGACGGGAATTCCCGCGTGTGCGGGGCAAAGCAATCAAACAATCCATGGTGCCGGTCATTTCCTTCAGGAAGATTCCGGTGCCGAGTTGGCAAGCATGGTTCACGAGTTCATAGGGTCAACTCCACTATGAACCTTTCGGCGGCAGAGCTTGCAGCGCAGCACCCATCTACTGATGGTCGCGTGCTCCGAGGCGCAAAGACTCGAACAGCCATTGTCGAGGCGCTCTTTGAGCTGTTCAGACAGGGCATTTATACGCCGACTACGAAACAGATCGCAGAGCAAGCTCAGACTTCAGTGCGCTCGATCTTTCAGCATTTCGAAGATATGGAAACTCTCTACGCTGACCTTGTGGCAGTGCAGACCGTTCGCCTCACGCCGCTGGTTGAATCCCTTTCTGCCGACGGTTCTCTGGAGCAGCGACTAGCGGAACTGAAAGCTCAGCGTGGGCAGCTCTTTGAGCTGGTCTCCCCTGCCCGTCACGCTCTTGCCGCTCGGCCGAGCAACTCCGAGTTGATTACCACGCGCTTGAATGACCTTTCGGCACAGTTGCGAGATCAGCTCCTATCGCAGTTCGCTGCAGAGCTGAGTGTTGCGGACACTCAATCAGCGGCAGATTCTGTCGAGATGCTCGATCTGCTGTGGTCGTTCGAATCTTGGGACCGCCTTCGAAATATGCAGCATCTCTCGGTCGAAGAAGCAGGTAGATCTCTCTGTGCTGCGACGCTACGCGTTCTACCCTGAGTTTCGAGCTGCTGTAGCAGCCGGCAGGACCTTGCCGACTCCTTGATCGCAGATTACTTGCACGCGATCTACCTCCAACAGCTTGGTCGTTGCATCGATGCAACCAACCACACAGAGCAGTCCCAGTTCTCGGCCAAGGATGGCTGCATGAGAATTTCGACCGCCTTGGTCAGTAATGAGTGCAGAGGCCTGGAGCATTAACGGCAGCCATGAGGGATTGGTGCTGTGCGTGACGAGCACATCACCCTCTCTGAAAGTACTTGGCTCGTATGGGTCACTCAGGACACAGACACTCGACTCGACCGTCCCAGAACCGATTGCCAGCCCAGAAGTGAGAGCGATTGTGTTGTCTGGAACTACAAGGGAACGATCCGCGTCTGGTGGCTCTGCTGTTTGGAGAAATGGCCGGACCTGCAGCAGGACCATCTCCTGTGTGATGCCATCGAGTGCCCATTCCAGTTCAACCTGGTGACCGAAGTGCTCAGCAAGCAACTGTCCCCAATCGTTCAGCAGCAGTATCTGATCCAACCGAAGAACCTGTGTTGACTGCTCGCTGGCGCTAGTTGGGATCATGTCAGTGGAACCGTTGGACTTGAGTTGCTGGGCTTGGGTAAAGACCCGCACCACGGGACGCTCCAGACCGGAGAGGCCCTGGTGTGTGACCTCATAGCGTTCCGGAATGATGAGCCCGTCCACCAGAGCGTCGCCCATACCCCAACAGGCTTCTATAGATGTGACGGCCGCAGCGAGGTGCTCCGTGTTGTTGTTGCTGTCCCCTTTGCTTGTGCTGGGCTGATGCTGAAGGTCAGGGTCTGAGCTCAGCAGTACCCCAGAAGCACCAAGGTCTGATCGCACCATGCGCTGAACTGCTACGGCCATGAGATTCGCACCAAAGGGTTGTTGACGGGCATTGCTATAGGCCAGAACTCGCGCCGAAAACATCGAGCCCAGAATGCTCCGGTAGGCGCTTATGACCTCAGCTACATCACGTACAGCCAGAACAGTCTCGTACTGGCCTGCATAACTAGCGTGCTCGAGGTCTTCGTAGATTGCAGAGGAGCGCACGGCAAAAACTGAGTCTGCGTCATTGCCCTGCAACTGCTCGAGAGCATGTCCCAGTTGGTAGAGCAGTTGCTCCGAGATTGCTGCTTGATCAATGAGGCTCTGAGCTTGTTCGGCAAAACTCGTCGGTAGGACCTGACCCTCAGCGAGAGACTGTAAGAGAGTATTCAGGGGGTCTCGTACGGAGTCTTGGCCGAACAACTCGGCACAAGCTTTGACGCTGATGATGAATCCTGCAGGAGTCGGGATGTGTAGAGAATCCTCCTGCGAAGAACTGATAGCAGCGACGCGAGCAAGTGCCGAGGCTTTTGCTCCAACTGCTCCTGTGAGCGTGGCATGCGGGTCGTCCATCCAAAGGATCAACTCGGCAGAAGTGCTCATCTGGATAGTCTCGCTCAGGATCGAGTCGGGAGTTGGGAGTCCGGCATGAGGGTGAGCAGCAGTGCCGAGTTGAATTAGTGTTGATCGGATCGTTGGTTGCGTGTTGCGCTCTGTTGCACGGAAGCTATCTGGGGGGATCTTATGGCCACGCTGACCGAACAACTTGCAGAGATTATTCCCAGCGAGCGGATGCTCCGTTCCGAGTTGCTTGCCGACTACGGCAGCGATGAATGTCTCACGGTGGAGGCTGTCGCACCAGCAGTTGTGGTGTGCCCCGAAGACACGCAGGAGGTTTCAGCAATCTTGGAGTTTGCTGACAAAAATAGGGTGGCAGTGACTGCCCGCGGAGCCGGAACCGGACTCTCGGGTGCCGCTGTACCAACGCCTGAGTCCATCGTGATCTCGTTCGAACGCATGAATAAGGTGCTCGAGATTGATACCGAGAACCATGTCGCCGTGGTGCAGCCGGGCGTGCGTCTGAACGAGCTTGACCTGCTGACTCGTGAGCGGAACCTGATTTACCCCGTCTACCCCGGCGAGTACTCCTCAACCCTTGGCGGCAACATCTCGACAAACGCCGGAGGAATGCGTGCAGTGAAATACGGCGTCACGCGTCATCAGGTACTCGGCGTGGAACTTGTTCTAGCCGGTGGCGAGGTGCTCCGATCAGGAGGAAAATTCGTTAAGGCCTCAACGGGGTA
>CANJEC010000220.1 GCA_947473395.1 Actinomycetota bacterium
CGTTGTGGGGGCACAGCGAGTTGCGGTGACGGTGGAACTTCTCTCACCGGCCGGACGACCCGTTCAACGAACGAACGACCTGCCTGGCTTTTGGCGCGGCAGCTACAGCGCTGTGCGAACAGAAATGCGTGGCCGCTATCCCAAACATCCCTGGCCCGAAAAGCCTTGGGAACCTCTCCCCGCCAAGAATTCGCCTAAGCGATAGTCTGAGTCCGTATCTGCTGAGAGGAACCTTCAGATGAGTGACCAGTCACCGACTCAGCCACCTTGGCAGCCGCCAACTCAGCCGCCGACTCAGCCACCGACAGAGCCGCCATGGCAGTCACAGCCTCAGCCGCCCGCCCAAGAAGGACCGACTCCGAGCTTCACGGCTCCCCCGCTGCCTGCGCCGGGGCAATTCTCGAGCGCTCCGCCACCAGAAGCAGTTTCTTTATACGGTGCTCAACCCCAGGCCCCAAGATCTGCCGCATCAACCAGTGCTGCTAACGGGACCGCCACCGCTGCTTTGGTCACCGGCATCGTCGCTCTGTTTCTCTTCTGGCTCTGCGGACTTGGTGCATTGTTGGGAATGTTGGCGGTTGCCTTAGGGATCGTGGGGCTCTCAAACTCGAAAAAACTGATTGATAACAGAGGGAAAGGTCAAGCCATTGCCGGCATCGTAACTGGCTCGTTAGCTCTGCTCGCAACCATCGCCGTATTTGCATTCTTCATTCTGCTCGGCCCTTACTGGAGTGGGAGTGCGGACTACGGAGTGAACTCGGGTGCCAACACCGACATTCCTGACGGAGTGTGCGATGCGACCCGTTATGTGCAAGACCCTGACTGCTGAATCAGGCCAAACCGAGCGAAGTGCTTAGCTCGATTTCAGCCACTTGCGACCAGCAATCAGGCGTCGCTCAAGCTGATCCAGCGTGGCTTCAGAAATTTTTCGGATACCAGACAACCGATTGAGTTCCGCGTTCACTTGAGGGTGACTCCAGCCGGTTGCACGCACTAGGTCACGGGCCAAATCGGCGTTGTAATCACGCATCGCAATTTTGCGTTGCCGAAGAGTCATGTTGTCGAGGGCTCCTCCAGCCGACCCCTCGAGTGCACTGCCTGCGTCTCTCGGCATGGCACCACTAGGCAGTGGTGGAGGCAGCAGAACTAGGTCCACTCCTCCGTCATCGCGAGAATCACCGAGCGAACCATCGGGGTCATCTGCAAACACGCCCTCATCGCCAGTCATACTGTCGACGCCTTGGACCTGTCCGGGTGCACTCTCACCCGCCGAACCAAGAGCCACCGAACCAATCACAGAGAACAAGCTCATCTGCTCGTCCTCAAGCCCAGGGGGTTCGTCAAAGCCGGGCTCAGCTTGGCCAAGTTCGCCGCTCTCCTCTGCATCGGCACGCTTGCGCAGACTGTGTCGTCGCTGCTCGGCCAGATTCGCAGCAAAGTGTCGGAGCCGAACATCATCAGGCAAAAAGAAGTACGCCTTCTGGCGGGGAATCCCCTTGGTCCAGCGCACAATTCTTCCGACTGCCTGACGAAAGAACAGCTCAGTTGTGGTCATCGTGGCAAACACTGCAATGCGAAGTCTGGGAATATCGACTCCCTCCGACACCATTCGTACTGCCACGATCCAAGGCTGATCACTCACAGCAAACGCAGCAATCTTGTCCGAGGCATCGGGGTCATCGGACACTGCAACTACTGCGGTGACTCCGTGCTTGCGCAACATAAGTTGAGCAATCTGCTGAGCGTGTGCCTGATCGGTTGCAATAATCAGTCCGGCTGCCTCGGGGTGACTCTTCCGCAGTTCTTTCAGTCGCTCGTGAGCCTGCTCGAGCACAGTTGGCAGCCACTCGCCATCCAAGGACAGCGCAGTGCGCAAGCGTTGGTTCGCAAGCTCTCGGGGCAATTCATCATCAAAAGTTGCAGCCACCACATCGCCCGCTGGTGACACCCATTCCATAAACCCGTTGATCCGAGGAAAGTACACGGGACGCACGACACCGCCAGCAGCTAGCGCCTCTCCATAGCCGTACTCGTAGTCGGCTCGAGCTTCGTCAAGGTGGTAGTCCACAAAGGGGATTGCCGAGGTATCCGATCTGAAGGGGGTGCCTGACAGGCTCAAGCGCTGAGCCGCCTGAGCAAATGCTTCTTGCACCGAGGACCCCCAAGACCGGTCGTCGGCAGCATGGTGAATCTCATCGAAAATGACAAACGCTCCCGAGGCGAGCGGAGCCAGCATTGCCGATGATGTTGATACCTGCTGATAGGTCGTCACGATCCCATGCATGTCTGCGGGAAGCGAACCATCTCTCGCGGACCACTCAGGCTCAAGGTGCAATCCAAACCTGACCGCTGCATCGGCCCACTGATGCTTGAGATGTTGAGTCGGGGCCACCACGATCAGACGTCGGCCAGGGTGCTCGGCAAGATTCTGCACGGCGGCCGTCAAGGCAAAACTGGTTTTGCCTGCACCCGGGGTAGCAACCGCAAGAAAGTCAATGCTCTCTTTGAGGGCCAGCGAATCCAAAGCTTCGGATTGCCAAGGTCGCAGACGGATCCGCGTGGGGCGCAGAGTGGAGTTACTGCTCACGACCACCACCCACTAGCTAGCTCTCGAGTCAGTTGACTGCCTATCACGATGATGTTGACCCGAGATCACTTGAGGGGGCTGCGACGGTTCGCAAGGTTTTATTCTGCGCCTCGCTGCAGACCAGAAATCGATAGTTTAGGGACTGCGGAGGCGCAGTCCCGACAGCCCCGCCACCTAGGGGATTCTGATGACGAGAACGCAGTACCTGGCCCCGGCAGAGCTTGAGTTGTTCGGCAGCGAGACCTTCTGGTCAAGTGGCTCGTCCACTCGAGCAGAGACCTTTCAGCAACTGCGGGACTCCGCTCCCATCTGCTTTATGGAAGAGCCGATCATCCCGGACTTCGGCCAAGGACCGGGCTTCTGGTCGCTGTCACGACATAGCGATGTCATGGAAGTCTCTCGGCATCCCGAGATTTTTTGCTCCGGCTTAGGGACGAACATTCCTGATCTTCCCATCGAGATCGCCGAGTTCATGGGATCGATGATCAACATGGATTCACCGCGACACACCCGCCTACGAATGATCGTCAACCGGGCCTTTACGCCAAAGCGCGTTGCGCTCATTGATCGGGATGTGCGCGTCAAGGCCCGACAGATTGTGGCCTCGATCTCTGAGCTCGGTGAATGCGACGCGGTGGAACAACTAGCCGCACAATTACCGCTGCAAATCATTTGCGAGATGATGGGAATTCCGCAAGAAGATTGGCACCGGGTCTTTGAGCTCACCAACGTTATTTTGGGTGCAGGCGACCCCGAGTTCACTCCATCCATGGAAGCGCTTATGTCAGCAGTCATGGAACTCGCGATGCTTGCACAGCGCGTGGGTGAGGACCGCCTAGCCAATCCCACCGACGATCTTGTCTCGGCCATGATGCATGCCGAGGTTGACGGAGAACATCTACAGCCCATGGAGATGGCAAGTTTCTTTATTCTGTTGTCAGCTGCGGGCAACGAGACCACCCGCAACGCGATTAGCCATGGCTTGCACCTACTCACTCAGCACGAGGATCAGCGACAGGTCTGGCAGACAGGCTTGGGTGAAGTCACCCCAACGGCGATCGAGGAGATTGTTCGCTGGTCGACGCCGGTGGTGCACTTTCGCAGAACTGCTACCTGCGATA
>CANJEC010000221.1 GCA_947473395.1 Actinomycetota bacterium
AATGGCCGGGTATACCAAGATCCGTATTCGCTACTTCGTGGTTGCCGCTGTGCTTCTTGCATGCTCACCACTCTTCGGCGATAACGCCTACCTGCTCTTTTGGCCCCTTGGATTCTTGATTGTTCTTGCACCCTCGCTTCGATCAGATCCGCTCGGTGGCCAAACCATACAAACCCATCATCTCGTTGAGCGCTTCGGTGCCTTCACCGTCATCATGCTGGGAGAGACTTTCGTAAAGACTGCCCTGACCGCCACGGAATACGACATGAAGGGCCTCAGCGTTATCAGCCTGTTAGCAAACTTTGTGATCGTGTTTGCCATCTGGTGGCTGTATTTCTCGAATGCTCCCTCGGTTGGTCCAACCGCAGGCAGGGGCGGACACAACACTTGGATGCTTACCCACTTACCGCTACACCTATCGATCGTGGGTGTTGCAGTTGGCGCAGCGCTCGCCACAAACAGTTTCGGAAAGGAAGTCCCGTCATCTGCTGCGCTCTACCTGTCCATCCCGCTGGGTGGAGTGCTGGTCTCGATGGTGGTTCTTGAGCTTCTCTCGGGGCAGGCTCACTCAAGGCGAGTCGCTGGCATTTTCCTTACCGCTTGCATAGCTGTTCCGGTTGCAACAATTGTCACCGTTGTCATTAGTTCAAACGAGCTCCGTGGCCTGAGCATCCTGCTAGCTGCGCTCATGGTCTCAACGGTTATTGGCAGCAACGCTGTACGACGCAAAGTGGCCGAACAGCCTGAAGAAGCAAGAACCTGATGCTGAAGCGCAGAACTCCGGCACCTGCGGCGCTTGAGTTGCTCTACGACCTGTTTTTTGTTGCCGCAGTAGTCGTACTCTCGTTCGGGTACTCCCATGATCCAACCCTTGAGAATCTGGCGTGGATTGGCATGGTCTTCATCCTGATCTGGGCGGTCTGGGTAACGACCACGCTTGTACTCAACTTGCTAGGCCGAGACTCCGCTGTCATCCGTACCCTGGTCATCGGTCAGATTCTCCTGCTGATCGCTGCCGTGTCAGCTGCAGATGGGATCTATGAGCACACCCTCGTGACTGGTCCCCTGTATTCCGCCACGCTGTTGTTGCTAGCGGGAATCCACTGGAAGGCTCAACAACTCAAGCCCGAACTCAGATCGTTTTCCATGATCAGGATTTGGGCCTGTTTGGCAGCGGCTCTGGTCTTTGCGTTCTCACCCTGGTACCCCGACCCCGGCTATCTGTTGTTGTGGCTGCTCGGCCTGATCATTCTGATTTCACCAGGGCTTCAGACTCGATCTTTGGAGACTCTTGGCCTTGATACAAAGAAGCTTGCCGAACGACTCGGCATCTTTACCGTCATCATGTTGGGTGAATCCTTTGTCAAGACCTCGCTGACTGCAACCGAGTCAGAGCTTGTTGGGCTAGAGATCGAATGTGTACTCGGAACCATCATGATTGTTCTGAGTATTTGGTGGCTGTATTTTGCCAACGTGCCCGCAGAAGGCGAGGTCACCGGCCGGACTGCGCACCGTTTTTGGACCATTGTGCATCTGCCGCTACACCTTGGGATTGCCGGGATTGCAGTTGGGGCGACCATGGCGATCCTTCCCAACGCCAGCCATACGGATGAAGCCAACAGCACCTGGACGTTGGTTATCTCTGTTGGCCTTGTCTTGCTTTCGCTTGCCGCTATCGAGCTTTTGGCGAACGACAGGGATTCTCGTAAAGCCGTTGGGCTCTTTCTGGGAGCCGCTGCGCTGAGTGGTGTCTTCGGAATCGTCTCGGCAAGGCGGGACTACGTAGATAGTCAGATTGCGACTCTGGTCCTAGCCGCTCTCATGGTGGCGGTGGTCTGCTGCGAACATTTCCTGCGACAGCCAGAAGAACAGCCAGAGCAAGAGCCCAGCCTCTCATGACACAGGCAGAGGCAGAGCCGAGCAGGCCGAGAGGCTCAACTCGCCAAAGCCGTCAGAGGCTCCGAGGGACCACGCTGCTCTCTGCACCCTTGTTTGTCCTCGGCCTGATGGGATGCTCATTCGCTCTCGCCCTTGGCCTGTGGGCTGTATGGAACCAAGGTCAGCTTGGCCCGAGTTTCTGGGTGCCATTACTCCTGACCGCTGCAATTGGCCTGGGCGGTTTTGTCGCAGCCGGGGGGTGCTTCCTCCTCATCTCTGAGGCCGAGGTCTGCGACGTCGTGGGCTGGATCCCGGTGCAACGCATCAAGCGCTCAGAGATTCAAACGGCAAGAGTTCGTCCAGGGCCGTGGAGGTGGTTCGAACTCGAACTGAAAGATGGGTCCGTTCGTACCATGCTCGGAGCAGCACCAACGCAATACCCCTCGCGCCTGCTCGCTGGCGCAGAAGACCAGGACATTGCCAACCTTGAACTGATTCTGGGCGAGGACTAATGGCAGCTGACATTCCAGGCGATCTGCTTTCGAAGCAGGATTGGGCTTGACTCATAGGTGATGACACCGCCGCAACCTCGCCGAAAGCCGAAAGTGGTCGTTCCAACCACGGTGCAACTTGGCGTGTCTTCAAAGCGCATGCTCCTTCGAGGCACGACCGGCAGGTGCCCCATTTGTGGAAACCGCCACATTTTCTCTCGCTGGTTCTCAATGGTGGAACGCTGCCCAACCTGCTCGCTGCACTTTGAGCGAGTCGAGGGTCACTGGATTGGCGCAATTGGCGTCAACACCGTGGTCATCACTGCCGCAATGCTGATCTTGCTCATGGCAGTGACGTTTGTGCTCTTTCCCGATCCCATTCCCCAGGCGATGATTGCAGTGGAGTTGGCCATTGCCGGCATTGGACCGCTGCTCTTTTTCCCTGCTTCACGTACCCTGTGGTCTGCCATTGACCTGCTTATGCGACCACTCAACTTTGGCGAAGTCGACCCACGCTTTGTTGTGGTCGATCCAGACCGAGACCGCTCTGCGAAGCGTTCCTAGGCAGATTGACCCACCACAGGGCCTTGATACGGGCCTCAGAGTTCCGTAGCTTTGATAGAACGCCGCGCAGAACCACCAGAACGGAATCGGGTCGAATGCAGAGTTCACGAAAGATCCTGAGCCTGTTCGCTGTGCTCCTCACCCTCACTCTGGCTGCCTCTGCGTGTTCGCGCTCGGCGGATACCATGCAGGTTTCGGCTCAGGATGTTTCAGGCGATGCTGCTGTTCCAACCTCGACCATGCTGAGGGCGGCCGCCGTCACCACGACTGCTGTACCGGCCGATTCCGGATCTGCGAGCAATGCCTCAACTGCTGCTGTGGGGTCTGCCCCAGCAACCTTGGCAGCAATTCTGGGACAGATTTCGGCTAATCCGCAGATCCTCACAAACGTCTCCACACTTGACCCTGCAGGTCTGGCGCAGCTCTTTGGGCTTGATGTTTCAGCCTTTCAGCAACTCGGACTAACTGGTCCGCAGATTGAACAACTCGGTCAAGCCGCTCTTGCGAGTCCGGAATCGGTGCAAACCGCCATCTCAACCGGATCAATTGACCCTGCTGCACTTCTTGGCCTTCTGCTGGGATCCGTTGATATCAACAGCTTGGCCACCGGTGCGGTGGGGGCACTGGTTCAGGGGTTACTCGCCTCGATTGCCGATCTTCGCCTAGTGATCAGCCCTGAACTCACCGTTGACCTACAAGAACTGTTTAATCAAATTGACCCCAACGGGGTTCCCATTCTGGCCAACCCCGACAATGCCGGTCTGCTG
>CANJEC010000222.1 GCA_947473395.1 Actinomycetota bacterium
AGGGGAAGGCCAACGGCCGATTGCCCGGGCCTGCAGCCCGCAAAAACTCAGCTGAACGAGGAGTGCCAAAGGCGGCATCTGGATTCTGCGATGCAATCTGATTGAACTGCTGCCAGAGCGAGGCGATCGAATCAAGGTGATCGGGCACCGACTGCCCCTCGGAATACCTGAGTGCTGCATCGATGCACGCGTACTGCTCCACTGCCGACCAGATGCCAGCAGCAATTTCGGCCTCGGCCATGATCTCGCCCTCGGGCGTCCAACGCTCATCGGGCTCCGCCCCTTCACGCGCCGCGCCATCAAGCCCTGCCCCATCGGGACTCGTGCCGGGGGCAATACCGCCCGCACGCTCGATGCGGAGCTGGGTGGCTTTGGCCTCGCCGCCCACAATCAACGCTGCTTGCATCTGCCCTGATTGGATACCTAACAATGCCGCCCTGATCGGAGCATGTTGAGGCACGCCAATTTCAACTCGAACCGTCCGTGCTGATTCACAGCCCAAGCGTGCTGCAATCGCCCGGGCCGGGTTCTCGAACTTCCAATCCCCCTCGGGCACTGCGACCAGAGAAATGCTCCGCAGCAGTTGCGCGAGCCGGCTAGTCGACACTGCTTGACTAAGTGCCGAGCGAGCAGCCAATTCCATCATTGCTAGGGCATCGATCACGTCCGTGCCAGCAGTTTGAGAGGAGTCCGGGCTGACTCGGTGATGCGCCGTTCCGACTGCAATCAGTACCGGTGTGCGCTCATCAAGCTGGCCAAACCCTGAACCCATGATTTTGGAACCGTACAGTAACTTCGGGAGGTATGGCAGATATTGAATTCTTCTTCGACCCACTGTGCCCTTGGGCTTGGATCACCAGTCGGTTTGTGGTTGAGGTTGCCGAACAACGCGACCTTTCTGTTGAGTGGAGGTTTATCTCACTCGCCATGATCAACGAGGTACGCCTCAACGCAACTGCAGAAGAGGCCGCTGAGCTAGGAATTGAGCCTGCGCCGCCTGGCTTTGCCGCAGTTGCGGCGGCAGGAGCCTCTTTGTTGCGCATCGCCGCTGCGATTCGTCAGGACTCCGGAAACCAGGCCGTGGGCGAGTTCTACACCGTCTGCGGAAACCTGCTGCACAAAGGTGGCCGGTCCGCGGCTTTCTGGTCGGCTGAGGGCCCCTCCGACCCAGCGGGCGTCGTCAACGAGATCATCGCCGCGGCCAATCTGTCCCCCGAGATTGCAGCAGCAGCAGACCAAGAAGAGTTTGATGTTGTCGTGCGAGCCGAAACGGACCTTGCATTGGAGCGAACCGGCAAGGACGTGGGCACTCCCATCATCACCTTCGATACGACACGGCCCAATGAGGCAACCTTGTTTGGGCCCGTGATCAATCGGATACCTCGTGGAGAAGAGGCGCTACAACTCTGGGACGCAATGTGGATTGTGGCCCGGACGCCAGGGCTGGCCGAGTTCAAACGGTCTCTTCGCGGCGCACCAAACTTTGACTAGTGCAACTCTGGCCCTTGACCCGAACCCCTGACTGTGGCCAATGCTCCGTCCTACCGGAGTCGCAGCGGAACTGAGTACTCTGAGGAGCTACATGTCATCAGCGGGAGCAAGCAAAATGAACTTCTCCAGAACCAGACTCCTTCGAATCACTGCGCCTGCACTGCTTGTTGTGGGACTGATCGCAACGAGTTGTAGCTCGAAGCAAGACGCTAGTTCGGCGCTGCTTGGGCAAGTCCCTACGAACGGACCGACTACCACTGTTCCGATCGGTGCCCCAACAGCGCCCTGCTCAGGTGAAAACGGTGTGGGCGGGACAGTCCCCGAGGGTGCGCAACCTGGGGACTTGATTGCCGCAGTCGACCTGCAAGACGAGTTCGGAACCTCGAAGGGTTACCCCACGAACGCCAAGGTCTGGCGAATCCTCTACGTCTCGACTGGCTTCGACGAGACCGACTTGCAATTAGTTTGCGGCATGGCTGCTGCCCCCGAGGGCGGTCCAGCCTCAGTAGATGGCGTCGGCCACATGCTGACTTGGGCGCACGGAACGATTGGCTTGCAACAGGCCTGCTTGCCTTCATCGAATCCGGTGACAGCTTTTTGGGGGAAGATGGCCGGCGGCATTGGAGCAGTCGCCTGGGGCGCTGGGCCTGGCGCTCGTGTCGGGAGTCCAGCGGATGGGCTTCTGCAGACTGCTATGAATCGCGGTTGGGTCGTCTCAACCACCGATTACCAGCCAAACAACACCTACATCTTGGGCAAGGTTGCTGCGTCAAATGTGATCGACGCAGCCCGAGCCGCAACGCAACTCATGTCGAAGGAATTCGGTCCCAGCGCCGATGCACCATCGATTGCTCCCCTTCCAACTTCGTATGACACCGTCTCTCTTGGACATTCCCAAGGTGGCCATGCGGCCATGTGGACTGCTCAGCTCTACGAGACCTACCTAGCTGCAACTCCGAATCAAGCCTCGACTCCGCTTCGATTGCGCGGGGCTGCAATCGAAGCACCTGCTTCAAACTTGGTGGCTCAACCCAAGCTTCAACCTGGTGTTGAGTTTGGCCAAGGCCTTGCCGACTGGGAGATGCACCGATCGATACAGCTCATCGGGCTTCCGATCGGTGCGCTCGAACTCCAAGTTGGACCAGCTCTGTTCTCATATATTTTCGGTTCTTGGGCTCAATTCTCTGCCCGCGGAACTCCCTCCGAGAACGCCGAATTTCCTGCCTTTCCATCAGCCGCTAGCAACCTCGATCTGAGCACGATCGCCACTGATCAAGGTGCAGGCACGATCGCTGCGATCATGCCGCTGTGCTTGACCGGGTCGGACAGCCAAAAAGTAAAGAAGCTGGTTGCGCCGTATCGCGACGCTGCAACGAACAAGATGTTGACTCCCTCGCTATGGAACCTGCCCGAGGAGTACAAGGCTGACCAGTTCTTTCCCGGCGGTGCCGACAAAACCTGTGCAGAGACAACCGAACCCTCGATGGCCGCTTGGTGCAGTTGGATTCGTTGGAACATCCCCGGCCCACTCGGCGACAACCCGTTTCCTAAGTTCCCGAGTTGGAACGGAACCCCGCTGCCACTGATGATCGCCCAGGGTGCAAACGACCCAGTCATTCACTGCATCCCGCCGAAGGGAGCGTCAAAGGCAGAAGTTCCCGATGCTTCTAACTGCATGAGTTCAGCCCTGTACGACACCCTCAGCACCCAGGTCTATTGCCCTGCTAGCGGCAATAAGGGCCACCTGCAACTCTCTGCGTTTCGCAAGGACGGCCAATCCAGCCCGGCTGGTCATCTTGCGATTCCAGGTCAGATTGCCGCCGCAGGATTGTCCAAATCTCCAGCGGATTTGGTGTTCACCGGATCCCCTCTGGACAAGTTCATCACGGCAAGTTTTGATGGCAGCTTGGAGCCTGGTTGTACCTCTGAAATTCTGAATCCCTAATCCGAGCTCTCACTGAAACCGGTGCTGCGTTTTCGGACTGCTTCGGTTGAGGGTTATTCTGATCGGGCGGGCCTCTAGCTCAGTTGGTAGAGCAGTGGACTTTTAATCCATCGGTCGTGGGTTCGATCCCCACGGGGCCCACCACGTCTCGGTGCGAATCTGGGTTCAGAGATGAACCCGGATTTGCGTTAGGCGTAGTCCCAACTCAAGCGAACTCTGAATCGGGCAT
>CANJEC010000223.1 GCA_947473395.1 Actinomycetota bacterium
AAACCAAAGAATTTTCAATCATGAGTAAAGTCTTTCAATGCAGAAAGGTTAAGGCCGCCCAGAAAAAGCACGGAGGGTCTGAATCAGCGAACCAGACTGGAGACCCTCGATTACACGACGGCGCTAACACCCAACACCTTGCGCTGTGTCTTTGCGGCTTGCCGCCAGAATCCAGAATTACGACCAGATGTGAAGCGAGGACACTTGCCGAGCAGCTTCCGAGTACCGGCAGGTCCTGCTACTGCTGCGATTACTGCTGTCGGGTTCAGCTAGCAATTCTGGCGGCGGCCTGAGCAGCAGCTGAGGCTTTCCATGCCTTGGCAAACGAACGACCCTCGGGAGTTTTGAGAACCTGAGAGGTGTGCTCATGCGAGAGGTCGGCTGTGCGACCGTGTTCCCCGGAGCGCAACAGGTTCAGACCATGCTCGTGCGCCTCGGTAACCGTTGGGCGAATAGCAATGACCTGAACTCCTGCTTTGTCTGCAGCGAGCATCTCTCGATCGAGTTGCCGATTGAAGAGTTCCTTGCTGGCTCGCAGGTGCAAGGGGGGTTTGTGGTCTGGATCAAATGACTGCGGAGCGGCAACCAGGATGAGTTCCGCCCCAGCCTCAATAGCGACATCGAGGTTGGTAGAGGACTTCACTGCGCCATCAATGAGTAGCCGACGCCCAAGTCGAACCGGTGGGTAGAGCAGTGGCACAGCGGAAGCCGCTCGCATGGCATCGGGTAGGGCTGGCCGTGGAGCGCCGGCTGGTCCCAGAACAACGCGTTGCCCTGTCACGATGTCAAAGCTGCACAGCGCTAGGTGTTCTTCGGGCCAGTCTTCCCCCGCCCAGTTCGCGAACTCCATTCGCTGCTCGGTGACGGAGCCAATCCCAGCGCGGTAGAAATGCTGCAGCGAGAGTGGTGGACGAATAGCTGGCCAGCGAATCACCGTGCGGTGGAGAACGTATGCCGACCCTGCGACTCGCCGAGCGAGGCCAATTGGTGTTCGCCACCCTTGACTAAAGATCACTTCTGGCCGAACGAATGGCTGATTCTCGGCAAAGGGATTCCGGTCCTCATGTGCCATGGCCCAGACCAGATCAAGGTCATTTCCAGCTCTCATAATCGAGCCAACGATTGCACCGGCGGAGGTACCCACCACGAACTCGGCCGCAGTCGGATCGAGTCCAGCCTCCGCCATTGCTTTGAGCACGCCAGCATGGAACGCAATGCCAACGGTGCCGCCTGCACCTAGGACTAAAGCAGTTCGTTTGGGCGCTTTCGGCCTTGGAGAACTTCTCTCGGTTTTTGGCGTGTTACCAAGAGCATCGAGTACTGATGAACAACTCTCTGCTGGCTGAATGCCGTTCCCCATGGTCTACCTACTGCTCGGTCGTGTCGGATGCCTCAGCTGCCGACTAGGGAGTTAGTGTGCGGCTGAGCAGTGATTCTTTTCAATGAGTGGAAACCCCAGCCTGCGGATGGGTAAGACTCAAGCCGTGGATCCTATGTTGATCACCAACCTGCTCGGTGCGATAGGGCTCGGAGCCTCGGCTGGGCTTAACGCTTGGATCCCCCTGTTAGGTCTGGGATTAGCACAGCGCTTTGGGGTGGTCGAACTCTCGGGGCGCTATGAGCAACTTGGTTCAACTTGGGCACTTGCCATTTTGGGTGTGCTGTTTGTTATTGACCTCATCGGCGACAAAATTGTGATGATCGATCATGTATTGCACGTATTTGGCCTAGTCGTTGCGCCAGTTTCGGGGGCAATCGTGTTCTCAGCGCAGGCAGAGTTGTTGTCGAACTCCCACCCGGTGCTTGCAGCGGGCGCCGGAATCGCTCTGGGGGGAACAATGCATATGGGCCGGAGCGCTTTGAGGCCAGTTGTGAGCGCCGGCACTGGCGGGATAGGGAATCCTGTGGTCTCGCTGATCGAAGATGTGATGGCCGTAGTCATGGTCTTTCTGGCCATCCTCGTGCCAGTGATTTCATTCTTCGTGCTGATAGCGTTGGTCTTCTTTTCGGTCAGATGGATTCGCAAGCGTCGTGAGCGTAAGGCTCAAGCCCTTCCCGACGCGATAACTTGAGAATAAGTGATGCCGAGTATCTCAACGTTGGGCCAAGTGGTTCCTCCTCGCCCAAGTTCCCTGCAACCCCGAGCGCTAGCCGCATGTGCGCTCTTGCTTGGAGTTCTCATCTTTGGAGCAGCGCCAGCCTCGGCGCATGCCGTTCTCACCCGGGTCAGCCCAGAACCTGATGCCGTCTTAGAGGAGTCTCCCAAAGAGATCAGCCTCAGCTTTACTGAAACAATCTCCATTCCGGCTCAGGGGATTCGCCTCTTTGATCCGAGCGCAAGCGAGGTCTCTGGGGTTACTGCCGTTGCGCGAGGCAACACCATGACTGCTCAGGTGCCGCTCCTCACCGCAGACGGCTCCTACACCGTTGCATGGAAAGCCGTTTCGGCAGATGGCCACGCGATCAGTGGTGCGTACCTGTTTCACCTGCGGGTAGCAACGTTGACCCAGCCTGTGGCCGGTGTGGAATCGGGTGTTGCCCTGTGGCCGAGTCTGCTGCGAATTTTGGGAACCGTGATGTCTATAGGAACGCTCGCGCTCTACTTGGGTAGGCCAAGACGGCGTGCAATTGGCCTCTGGGCCGTTGCCTCGGCTGGAGCTCTGGTCAGTCTGATCAGCTCGGTAGCAGCCGCAGGTCCGGTTCTCTCCACTGGCTGGTCGGTTAGCTTTTCAACTTCGACGGGACGCCTAACCGCTTTGGCTTTGCTTCTCACGATCAGCGGGCTGCTAGTGACGCTCTGCAGGCAAGGGCTGACTCGATCAAGGGCTTCAGGCTCGGCTGAGCCAACAGCACCAAGTAAGAATGCGGACCGAGCTCTTGCAGTTCTTGCGGTGTTGACTGTGGCGACTATCGCCCTCGAGGGGCATGCCGTTGCGATCAATCCCATTGCGCTGTCCGTGACGCTGACTCTGGGCCATGTGATGGCGGCGCTGTGCTGGGGCGCAGGGTTGGTCTGGCTGGAAGCCCGAACTCGCTCGGCCTCTGCAACTGAGCTTCAAGCAGTTGTTATCAAAAGGTCACCCTGGGCTATCGGAGCGGTGGTGATTCTTGGAATCACTGGCGCACTACTGATTCTGGATCGCGTGCCGCTCAATGAGTTACTGAGTTCTTGGTATGGGCGACTGGGGATCCTGAAACTCGTGTTGCTGTTTGTAGCAGTCGGTCTGGCGCTTTCTAACCGCTACCGACTGACTCCCAAACTGCTGGAGCCCAAACTGCTGGAGCCCAAACTGCTGGAGCCCAAACTGCTGACTGAGCCTGTTCCCGATCAAGCTGTTCCTGCTCAACCGGCTGCAGTGACTCAGTTGCTTAGGTCTGTGCGGATCGAGATGCTGGTTTTGGCTTTAGCGCTCCTGATAGGAGCAACGCTGGCGCAGGTTGCACCACCGCAAGCCGGAGTGGGAGGCACTGCGGGCGGTTCATTCAGCGAACGAGCGGCATTCGGTACGGGGCAGGTTGAGCTTCGCGTTGACCCTGGTCTGCGCGGGATGAACGAGGTACACGTCACCGCACTCGGCTCTGATGGTCGACTGATGCCAGGAGTTGAGGAACTCGAACTCTCACTTTCGCTTGCTGTTGACAACATCGGGCCTCTGAAGCCTGAG
>CANJEC010000224.1 GCA_947473395.1 Actinomycetota bacterium
AGTGGCGAGATGACCGTACTGTGGGGAGATGCTCGCATGGATGGATCTAGAGATGACTGGCCTTGATGCAACCAAGAATGTGATCGTAGAGATCGCAACCTTGATTACTGATGATGAACTCAACATCATTGCCGAAGGCCCCGATCTGGTTATTCACGCAACCGAAGAAGAGCTCGCCCTGATGGACGAGGTGGTCGTCGACATGCATGCGCGCAGCGGGTTGACCAATGAAATCCGAGCCTCGGTGATTACCCTTGAAGAGGCTGGGGCAGCGACCCTTGCCTTTATTCAGACGCATATTCCCGAGCCACGAACGGTGCCGCTTTGCGGAAACTCAATCGGAATGGACCGCAGGTTCCTGACGGCCTACTTGCCCGAGATCGAGGAGTACCTTCATTACCGCTCCATTGACGTCTCAACGATCAAGGAACTTGCTCGACGCTGGTACCCAGAGGACCTGAAGGAGTACACAAAGTCGGCCTCGGCGCACCGTGCGATGGACGACATCAAAGAGTCACTCGAAGAGATGCGCTACTGGCGCAAGCGAGTATTTCGAGCACAGACGGCACCGGCTGCACCGGCTGATGCAGCCACCCCGAGCGAAGCAGCCGCCCCCGAAACAACTTCGGATTCTGCTGAAGGATGAAGCAGGAGCAACTGCCGCCAGAGGATGACGCTGTAGAGGTCGCACCCGGAGTGCTTCGCATTCAGCTTCCAATTTTTCTGCCCGGTCTCGGGCATGTGAACTGCTACGTCCTTGAAGATGCCCGAGGGGTAACTCTGGTGGACCCGGGCTTGCCCGGGCCGGATGCGCATGCAGAACTCACCAGCCGTTTACTGCGAGCGGGAATTCCCGTGGAACGCGTGCACACCGTACTCGTGACCCATTCTCACCCCGATCATTTTGGTGGAGCCGGCCGACTGCGCGCTGAGCAGCACTGCGATGTGGTGGCCCACGCCCAGTTCATTACTCCCTTTGATCAAGGCGACAACACCATTGAGGGCGACCTCATTGAGTTAGCCGATAACCAGCAACCGGCTGACCCCAACATGCTGCGAGAACTTCTTTTTGGAGAGGGGGAGATTCCTGATATTCCTGGACGGACTACCCCTTGGGGCGGTGATCCCATTCTTCCTCCCGCAGAACAACTGCAGTACATGCGCAGTTGGGATTCGATTTCAAAGCAGGGGCTGCTCTCACTCACTCCAACGGTTCGAGTAGTAGACAGCGAAATAATCCGACTAGGACGAACCGACTGGCAAGTCGTGCATACCCCAGGGCATACCGACGACCACATCTGTCTGTTTGATCCCATCAACGGCACGTTGTTGTCTGGGGATCACGTCTTGCCCACGATCACTCCGCACATCTCTGGAATGACTCCCGACTCTGACTCGCTCAGCCAGTTTTTTGCAGCCTTGGAACGTGTTGGAGCGATTGAAGGCGTCACCAAGGTTCTGCCGGCTCACGGCCTTCCCTTCGATGACCTTTCAGGGCGAGTTACGGCAATTATTGAACACCATGAGGATCGACTTGAGTTGCTGTTTTCCATAGCGCAGGAGCTTGAAGGAGCGCCTGTCAAGGCCTATTCAGAGCGCTTGTTTAAGCAGCGCTCTTGGGGGCCGATGGCCGAGTCCGAGACATACGCCCATCTCGAGCATCTGCGTCATGAGGGCCGGCTCAAAAACTTCCGTGACGACGAGGGAGTCTTGCGGTATCAGGTAGCACCTTAAGGACTCGGGGCGACTGCGCCTCAGCGCAGTTTTTAATCGCTTGCATTCCAATGCCCTGAGTGGTGCAATCTGGGCTAAGAACTCGGCCACATGCATACGGTGGCTTCAGAAGGCAGCAGTCAGATGAATCAGACAACACAAGCAACATACACAGCACCGGCAACCGGTTGGCCATGTGTTACTTCGCGCGTACGTGCTGCTCATGTCTCATGCTCTAAGCCAACGCATTCCACTCACAATTTTGTGTCGATTGTTCGACCCCGACGGGGAGTCCCTCCGCAGTAACCGCAAGGTATGCGATAGGTCTTGACTCTAGAAGCCGCCGGGTGCTCACCCAGGCGGCTTTTCTGTCCCGCGAATCCAGTCTTTGGCTTCGCTGTCACAGTGCCCACGCAAACTACTTCTTTGAGCAGCCACGCTGCTCCCCAGGCTCAACACAGCCCAAGCACGTCACAACACAGCCCAAGCACGTCACAAATCACCCTCGTCGCACTCATAGAGAGTGAGACGCACCGCCGCACCCACTCCGAGGAGACCTAGATGTCCACTACCGAATCAACTTTGAATCAAGCAGACCTGCTTCTGGGATTGCTCCCTACCGATAGCTGGATCGCCGCTGCTAGCTGCAGAGACCTAGATACTTCTTTCTTCTTCTCCGACGATCTGGACGATATTGGTAGCGCCAAGCGCCTCTGTCTGAGCTGTCCTGTCCGTACAGCATGCTTAGACGCTGCAGTGGAGCGAAAAGAGCAGTTCGGGGTATGGGGCGGCCACCTGTTTGTGTCAGGGAAGATTGTGCTGAGCAAGCGACGCAAAGGCAGGCCACCTCGCAAAGCCCGACCCGGCGACACCATGCCAGAGGTTGATCTGCCCGAGATTCACCGCAAACTGGTGTCGGTCTAGCCCCCGACCTGTCGGATCCGCATCAAAATCGGTACGGTGGAGGGGACCGGTTCAACCGGCCCCCCCCTAGTGCGCTGCATGAGCGCGCAGATCCGGAGAACCCGACCCCATGGCTCAGGACCAAGTACCCGAGGAAGCCAGCGCTCCGCCGCGCCGGCGTCTCCCCGTTGGCCCGCTTGGACTTTTGGCTATTACTGCGGTGGCTCTCTGCGCAGCATTCGGTGTGGCCTGGCTGATTCTGGACGCTTCTGGTGCACGCGAACAGAGCAACGCTGTGGACTTGCAGGAGGTCCTCAACGGGGTTGGGGTAGCACCCCTAGTCGCGGATCCGCAGGTTCGAGCAACGGTTGGCTCTCCTGCGCCTGATGTTCGCTTGGACTTCTTAGGGGGCGGAACACAGCAACTAGCCGAGATTGCGGGTCGAGGCACGCCAGTTGTGCTGAACTTTTGGTCATCTACCTGCGCACCCTGCCTGAACGAACTTCCTGCCATAGAAAAGGTGTCGAAACAACTCGCCGACAAGGTCACCGTGATTGGAATCGATAGTCAAGACACGGTTGAATCCGGCCAGAAGATGGTGGATCAAACAGGAATTACTTTCCGCAACGCCCGAGACCCAAAGGGCCAAATCTCTACCGTTTTTGGGGCACTCGCTCTGCCTCGAACAGTCATCATTGATGCTCAAGGCAAGGTAGCTGCTACCTACACGGGTGAGCTCAACGAGGAGACCCTGCTGAACTTGCTGAACGAAAACGGGATTGCGACCTCATAGTGGCGGCCGTACTTGCACTCGCTTTTTCGGCCGGCATGGTTGCCACGGTCAACCCCTGTGGATTTGCCATGCTGCCGGCATATCTGGCCTATTTCTTGGGACTCGAGACACCTCGGGCAACATCAACAACCTCTGCAAACGGTACTGCCCAACCCAGCGGAATCGACCCAGTTCGCAGCCCGGTGCTGCGCGCACTCGCTGTCAGCGGGTGCGTCACGCTGGGCTTTCTGTTGGTCTTTGGCGTCATGGGTTTTGC
>CANJEC010000225.1 GCA_947473395.1 Actinomycetota bacterium
GGCGCCATCAGTGAACTCGGCCATGGAATGAACAATCGATTGCGGATGCACCACCACGTCGATCTCGTCGTAGCCAACATGGAAGAGCTCATGGGCCTCGATCACCTCGAGGCCCTTGTTCACCAAGGTAGAAGAGTCAATCGTGATCTTTGGCCCCATGCTCCAAGTCGGGTGCTTGAGTGCGGCCTCAACGGTGACCTCTCGCAACTCCTGAGGAGTCATTCCACGGAAGGGACCACCCGAAGCAGTCAGCACCAGCCGAGACAACCGTGATGTACCTTCCCCTGCTCGCAGGCACATATGCAGTGCGCAGTGCTCGCTGTCTACAGGGATCAGTTCGGCACCTGGAGTGTTACGAACCACCTGCACAACAGGACCGGCCGCAATGAGCGACTCCTTGTTTGCTAAAGCCAGACGCCTGCCTGAGCTGAGCGTCGCCATTGTCACCGGTAGTCCTGCAAACCCCACTACGGCGTTCACCACTATCTCGGCCTCAACAGCGAGCGCCGCAAGCGCATCTGGACCTGCCTCAATGGCAACCCCAGCGGGCAGCAACTCAGCAAGCTCGCCAACGAGGGACTCGTCAGCAATTGCGACCACCTCCGGCCGCACAGCATGGGCCTGAGCTGCAAGCTCCTTGATGGAGCGGCCTGCTGCTAGAGCAACCACGCTAAAACGATCCGGCTGCGCCGCGATCACCTCAAGGGTCTGGATTCCAATCGAGCCTGTTGAGCCAAGTACTGCAACCGTCGTCATGATGTTTCTATGCTACTTACGACCAGTGTCACGCACCGGACGCCACTGCTGATTCTTCTCAGGATGCGGACAAGGTCCACACATTGAACAACACGGTTACGAAGTAGGCAGTCGGCAGGACGAAGAGAAGGGCATCGAACCGGTCGAGCACTCCACCGTGCCCAGGAAGCACCGAACCCATGTCCTTGACCTTCAAGTCACGCTTGACGAACGACTCGCACAAGTCACCGAGCGGGGCCGCTAGGGCACACAACACTGCGAAGACAATGGTCCGAGGAATGCTGTCGCCGATCGGAGAGATTCCGCCAAACCCGATGATCACCACAGTGACCACCAGAGCGCTCAGCACCCCGCCGATCATGCCCTCTTGGGTTTTGTTTGGGCTAGCTGCCGAAAGCGGGGTGCTACCCATGTACTTGCCAACAAAGAATGCACCTACATCGTGACTCACCGCGACGATGACTGCTGCTAACAACACGCCGATGCCCGGGTTAGAAGTCAGCGCTGGGCTGACATCTTGCATCTGCTTGCCGAGGCCCAAGAAGAGCGTTGCAAATGAACCCAAAAAGCCGATCCATAGAACCCCAAGCCAGGTCAGTCCCAGATTCGCAACCGAATGCTCTCCTGGTGCAACCCACAGGTACCACAACAGCCCAGCCATAACTGCCAGACCCATCACAATAGGAAATGCGCTCAGGCCAGAAGTAAAGGTGGCGAAGACTAGGCCAGCGACTGCAACGAGGCCGAGCAGCGTGGCCGGATTGTGGCCGCTGCTCCGCACTGCGGTGAAGTATTCAAAAGCAGCGAAGGTAATGATGGCTGTTGCAAGAATCGCCGTTGGTAGGGCTCCAAGCTTGAAGCACACCAACCCCAATATGACAAGGCCAACTCCAACGCCGATTGCGGTTCCTAGGTTGCGATCTCCACCTGCGGCCACGCTGACAGCCTGATCAGAGTCACTCGGATCCTCTGAAGCATCCCCAGATGCTGAGCCTGCTGCTGCCTGACGACGCCTTCCAGCACCCGGCCGAGGCGAATCCAGATCAGAGAAATCTCCCTCGGGCGAGAAATCCTCCATGGAATCTGATGACTCAGGTCCGTCTACACCCTCTGTTCGGGTATCCGAGAAAAACTCGTCGGCAACTGAGGCACCGCTATCGCCGCCGAGCGCACCCAAACGTGGAGCGTCATCGACCAGATCATCAAAGTCGGTGCCCACTTCGCGCTCACCCTCATCACGCCAGCGTGGCTGATTTGAGTGAGTAGCCAAGGGTTCCGGCTCGGGTGCATCCTCGCCAATAACCACCTTGGGAACCTGCCCAGTTGGGGGCTCTGTCCAGTGCGGAAGGACGAACGAGTCCTCATCAGAGTAAGGCTGCTCAGTCGCAGTCTGATCAAACTCGTCTGGGTCAGTCATGTAGCGAGGGTCTCCGTAGGGTTCATCGCCAGCCCCGGGAAATCCACTCTGGCTAGACCGGTCGGTGCCGGCGCTGTCCGGTTCCGCAGGAATCATTCGGGCGTGACCAACTTCGATTCGGTCACCATTCTCATCGGTTGGGCCATAACGCTCCACTGGTGGGTCGGCCCAAATGGGGCCATCCTCAATACCGTCGAGGTCATCGGAGGGTCCGGCAACTGCCCCATAGCGCTCAGGGTTACTCGCTGGGTCGTCCTCAGTAGTCGAAATCGTGATCTTTGGCAGATCGGCGTTGACTGCTGGCTCATCGGGCCGGTCGCCATACTTCTTTTGACCTCCACGGCGACGACGCACAACATCGCTGCGTCCAGCAGCCTCGGCTGCTTCTTGAGCCCCAATAATTCTTACGCCTTCAGTGCGACCCTCTTCAGGATCATTCTCGTCACTCATCACTGTCCTCCTGGCCTTCTCACTCTGTCTTGCATCCTCGCGCTGCGGGCAAACCCGAGTCGCAGATTCTGCTCGGTTACCCCTCGAGGAGCTCCACTGTTTTGGTGTTGAGAGCGTCATCGATCTCAGCCTCGAACTGCTTCGTTGTTCGATCTAGCTCAGCCTCTGCTCGGTGCATATCATCTGAAGAGATATCGCCGTCCTTCTCGAGGGCTTCAAGGTCCTTGCGAGCATCTCTACGCGCACTGCGAACTGCGGTCCGTCCGTCCTCAGCCTTCGCCTTGACGAGCTTCACGAACTCCTTGCGGCGCTCCTCAGTCAGAGGCGGGAAAGCCAAGCGCACAGTAATACCGTCATTCGATGGATTCAGCCCGAGATTCGAGTTCTGCAGGGCCTTCTCTATGGCGGGCATCGACCCCTTATCGAATGGGGTGATGAAGAGCATTCGAGCCTCGGGCACCGAGAACCCAGCCAATTGCTGCAACGGCATCGTCGAGCCGTAGTACTCAACTGGCAGCTTTTCGACTAGCGCCGGTGTGGCACGACCCGTCCGCACGCCGGCAAACTCTGACTTTGTATGCGCCACGGCCTTAGCCATGCGGTCAGAGGCCTCGCTTTGTACTGTCTTAATCAACTCGTCACTCACCGGAGCAAGTTTCGCACATTGCGCAGGGAAGTGCGCGACAAGCCGCTTGCGCAGTGCTCGATTTTTCGCTGGGAGCTTTATTCAGGTCAGTGTCACACCGCGCGTTTAATGTAGAACACATGTTCGATAGGCGGTCAACCAAAACACAGCCGCAACTGCCCGAGTCGGTCTTCCTTGCTGAACTAGATAGTGCCTGCACTGCACTCGCGAATCTGGCCCAGAGCGACCCATCGATGTTCTCGGGTGATGAGTTGTGTTTGGCTGCTACCCAGATTGAACACACCCGCAGGTTTCTTGACGCTGCGTCAGTTCAAGTTCTTGCCGAGTTAGATTCCCGCGGGTTTACCGATTCTGAACACGGTATGCGTACC
>CANJEC010000226.1 GCA_947473395.1 Actinomycetota bacterium
CCCGTGCAACGTTGCTCCCAATCGCAGAGAAATTTGCCGATCAGGAGCCGTGGTTTGGAATTGAGCAGGAGTACACCTTCTTCAAGGAAGGTCGCCCGCTCGGTTGGCCAGTCGAGGGCTACTACTACCCCGCTCCTCAGGGCCCGTACTACTGCGGCGTTGGCGCTATCGAGATTTCTGGCCGTGACATCGTCGAGGCCCATACCCAAGCTTGCCTTGATGCTGGTCTCGCAATTGCGGGCACGAACGCCGAGGTGATGTTGGGACAGTGGGAATACCAAGTTGGTCCGCTCGGCCCACTCGAGGTCTCTGATCAGCTCTGGATGTCTCGATTCTTGCTCTACCGGGTTGCAGAAGACTTCGGGGTTAACGCCTCGATCTCGGCCAAGCCAATCAAGGGCGACTGGAATGGTGCGGGTTGTCACACCAACTTCTCAACCAACCGCATGCGCGAGGAGTACGACGCGATCATTACTGCATGTGAATCACTCGGAGGTCCAGGCAAGGTCGAAGAGCACCTTGCCGGCTACGGGCATGGCATCGAGGATCGCCTGACCGGACAGCATGAGACAGCGCACTTCTCACAGTTCCGTTACGGAGTCTCTGACCGTGGGGCCTCCATTCGCATCCCATGGCAGGTTGCACAAGATGGCAAGGGCTACATCGAGGATCGTCGCCCGAACGCCAACATCGATCCCTACGTGGTTGCAAGGTTGATCACCAATACGGTCTGCTCTGCACTCACTGCGCTCTAACCCAACCGGCATGACCGGGCCGAGCACGCTGCGCGTGGCCATGTGCCAACTCAACCTTCGGGTTGGGGATTTGGCTGGAAACATGGCTGCGCTCAGTCAGGCCTATGACCAAGCCGAGGCCGCAGGCGCCGACATAGCGCTCTTCCCGGAATTAGCAGCATGTGGGTACCCACCAGAGGACCTGCTACTGAAGCCAGGATTTGTGGACGACCTGCAAGATGCTGTGGCGCAGTTTGCTCGGGGGATTACCGGGCACTGCACAGCGATTGTTGGTTGGGTCGAAGTGCACAACGGCGAGTTGTTCAATTCCGCTGCGGTGATTCGCGATTCCAAGATGCTTGGCAGCTACCGCAAGCAGGCTCTTCCTAACTACGGGGTCTTTGATGAGAAGCGCTACTTCTCGGCGGGCTCGGCCGACCAGGAACTGTATGAAATTGCCGGGGTGACTGTCTCGGTCACCGTATGTGAAGATGTTTGGGTTGACGATGGCCCCATTTTGGCAGCGGCTCAAAGAGGTGCAGCTCTAGCGTTGAACATCAACGCCTCGCCGTTTCACATTGGCAAGCAGCAAGTACGCGAAGAAATGCTGAGTCGTCGCGCAGTCGAGGCTGGTATTCCGATTGCGTATCTGAATCTGGTTGGCGGCCAAGATGAGTTGGTCTTTGATGGCGGCTCGGTCGTGGTGGCAGCTACTGGGTTGGTCACCTCTCGCCTGCCACGGTTTGAGTCGGCCTGCACGGTAGTGGATGTTGATCTGCTGGCCAGTGGCCAAGAGGGCACAAACCCAACAGGTCCTGCGCTCGAAGACATAGAAACAAGTCTGGCTGAAGTGTGGAAGGCACTCGTTCTAGGTCTGCACGACTACGTCACGAAGAACGGTTTTTCAGAGGTCGTGATTGGCCTGTCCGGCGGGGTTGATTCGTCAATCGTTGCAGCGCTAGCCACTGATGCGCTGGGCGCAGAATCAGTGCACGGCGTGCTGATGCCTTCACGATATTCGAGTGATCATTCCCTCAGTGATGCCGAAAGCCTGGCCAAAAACTTGGGAATTGACTACCGAACGATTCCAATCGAGGCGGCGCATCTGGCCCTGTTGGAACTTCTTGAACCGTCTTTTCAAGGCCGAGTTGCCGACCTGACCGAAGAGAACCTTCAGTCAAGAATACGCGGCGTGCTACTCATGGCGCTGTCGAACAAGTTTGGTTGGATGGTCCTGACAACTGGCAATAAGAGTGAGACGGCGGTCGGGTATTCGACCTTGTACGGAGATACTGCCGGAGGCCTAGCTGTCATCAAAGACGTTCCAAAACTTATGGTCTATGACCTGTGCGCATGGAGAAACGATCAACAGGATCTTGACCTGATTCCAGCTTCTGTTTTGACCAAGGCGCCATCGGCGGAACTCCGACCTGATCAGCGCGATGATCAGAGCCTTCCGCCGTATGAGGTGCTGGATCTGATTATCCAAGGCTATGTAGATGAGGACTTGACCACCGAAGAACTTGTAGAGATTGGCCACGATGCTGAACTCGTATCCAAAATCGTCGGCCTCATCGACAGAGCCGAGTACAAGCGCCGCCAATCGCCTCCTGGAATTCGAATCTCAGAGAAAGCCTTCGGTCGAGACCGAAGGATTCCTATTACCAACGCCTATGCAGTTTCGAGCAGGTCCTCAAATTCGGCAGCCCGAGCAATGGACTCAGAGATCTCTTGAAGAGCGGTTAACTGCTCGCTGACTAGCTGACTGAAGAACAATGCGTCCTGCGCCCTGAGATACACAGGCGTGGCGATCTTTACTTGCTTGAGACCTTCTTTGGTGACGAGCGCAGTGACTCCACGGCGATCTTGGTCGCACCGCTCACGAGTAACCCAGCCCCGCTTGATCATCAGATCAAAGCGGCGCGTAAGACCACTTGGTGAGAGCCTGGCGAGCTCAGCAAGTTCAGTCATGCGCAGCGACTGAGTTGGTGACTCGGACAAGCGCAGGAGTATTTCGAACTCGGACAGACACATATCGCACTCAAGGCCGAGCTCGGATTCCATCCGAGTGAGCAACTTCTGATTGGCGTTGAGGAACGCTTGCCAAGCAAGCTGTTCTGTACTGGCAAGAGACAGAATAGATTTCATTGACTTAAGTTTAGCAAGATTATTTTCGAAGATCTCAAGCTTTGGACTAAAAGTCCAAAAATTAAAAGTGCCACCGAATAAGGAGCAAACATGGACGAAATTGAGCATCCTTGGCGTGGGCTTCTTGGAACTGCAGCACAGGTCGGTGCGTACTCTTGGGTTGAGGCTCAGATCAGTTCGATGCTCGGCTCATGGGTGACCGGTCAGTCTGAACCAGCGGAAAAAGTGGACTTTCATGCTCGATCCTCGAAACACCGTTGGCATAGCGAACTGTTCTTTGCCCGATTGCCAGTGCTTGCCGTGCTCGGCCCCGAGGACCTCGTTCGCCCTCCAAACGAACCGTTTGAGACCTTTTTGAATCTGGTCAAGGCCACTCGGTCGCATTCCGATCAACTGGTTGGATTGAATCTGGTGTTGCTGCCCTATCTGCTCGGTACCTACCGCCAAGAGTTGGCCACCCTGAGCGATCTAGCGGACGGCTCAACAAAACAGTGCCTGAGCTTGGTCGTTGCGGACTTAGAACAGGAGTTGTCAGAGTCGGGAATGAACCCTGCAGGTGGGTCTGCGCTGCAAAGAGAGCTTGAGCTTGCGCTGCAGTCATCGCCCGGATTACGACCGGACTTGAACTCGGTGACCGATGACACCTGAATGACTTCGGTGTCTTGAGGGTTCTTCAGTTGGCGATGCAATGTCGGCAAAGGTGAAGGACTGGTGAGAGCGATGGCTAAGGAACGAGTCGAACGTGACCA
>CANJEC010000227.1 GCA_947473395.1 Actinomycetota bacterium
AGCCACACTGCGCCTCCCCCCGAACGTCTCACGGCAAGGTCACAACCGAATTGCTCCAGCACTTCGGCGGCAACCACCGCCAACTCCTCGGAGGATCCAAGTCTTGACCCTGCGACCTGAGCGCTTCCCAAGACCACCGCAGGTCGGGTGAGGGAATGTAGCCGGACGCACCTCTGCGCAGGTGGCATCTCGGATTGATGTAATTCATGAGCGTTCCCGCTCAAGAGCTCAGAGATCCAGGGACTTTGTCCTGGCGCGGCACTGGTCATTACATGGGATTCTCCCCCATCTCACGGCACTCCGAACGCAGTCCTGCCAAAAAATTCAGTCTTGCTCAGGAGTAACCTGCACAGGATGGAGAACGGCGAGTTGCCTAATGGGTTCGGTGCTGCACCTGGGCCAAGCCCGTCCGGGCCACGGCAGTCTGGACCACGGCGGCGCGCTGCGCGAGTTGTTGTCCTTGACCCACTCGACAGAATTCTTCTTATTAATGCGAGCGACCCGCTTCATCGCAATGGCCCCGGATGGTGGGAGATTCCAGGTGGTGGAATCGACCACGGCGAAAGCACCGAAGAGGCTGCTCGACGCGAACTCTGGGAAGAAGCGGGCATAGCTGAGGCAGAGATCGGACCTTGCGTGTGGTTCCAACGTGTGCAGTTCTCTTTTGGTGGCTGGCATTTTGATCAGGATGAGTGGGTTCACATCGCCCGATGCGAGGGTGTATCGAACGGCCCTCAAGGCCTTGAGGCGCTAGAAGTACTCGCTTTCGGCGAGCAGCGATGGTGGACCCTCGAGGACCTGCTTGAGCACCAACCTCGAACGATTCCATACCGGATGGCAGAGTTTCTTCCTCATGTCATCGGCGGTCAGTTCGCTGACGATCCGATCGATATCACGCCGGATGCACACCATGTGGCCCGTTGGCATGAGCAGGCATCCCCTCCTAGGGGCTAAGCAGCCAGAACTAGTCGAGCAAGACCTCGTCAACGCAGTACCGCTGCAATTGCTCTTCACGCGGTACTCGGCCGATCCCAAGCCCCGTCGGCAAGATCAGTTCACCATCAGGGTTCACGCAGATTGGATCACAGATATCGCGCTCCACATACTGCTGACTCGGCCCTAGGTCCGTAGGCAGATTGCACCCGGGCAGGGCCGCCACGGCTGCCGCTCCCGCACGCCCGATTCCAAGTTCCAACATGCCACCAACAAAAACGCCGAGGCCCGCAGAAGATGCAGTTTCCACTGCCATGGCAGCCGCTCGCAGACCTCCTAGTCGAGCAGGCTTGACCGAGACCACATCAACAGCTTCCGCTTGCACGGCACACTTCACTGCATCGATAGAGGACAGCGATTCATCTAAGGCCAGCGGTGTGCGCATCGAGGCGCGCAGCCGAGCAAGCTCATCCCAAGGCAATCCTGCATGGAACGGCTGTTCCAGAAAAGCCAACCCCAGGGCATCTACCGCCAGAATCTGGCTCAGGTCCGCGTAACTCCCGTTTGCGTCGGCTGCTAGCGGTAGCTCGCCAATGGCCGCACGAACCGCTAGAAGCTCCTCGACATCGTGACCGGGGGCGATCTTGATCTTGACCATCGCAGCACCACCATCAGCCGCTTCGCTCGCAAGCTCGGCAAGTTGCTTTGGTGATGCGCCCAGGTCAGCAATGACCACACACCGCGAGAGGGCCTGCTTGGCAATCGGCCGCTCACCAGTTGGTGGGCTGGCGCTCAGACTGAGCAACTCCTCGAGCAGGGATCGCCCTTGCGAGCGGAGCCGGGCGTCGAGCGATGCATCTGCAAGCGCAGCAGCAGAAGCGAGCAATCCCGCAGACACAGCAGAGCTTGTAGCAGTAGCTATGCCACTGCGTAGGACAGCGGGTCCGAGCTGAGTGGTCAGTGCAACCCATGCCCTTTCTGTGGACTCGGTTACATAGCCATCAGATGACAGCGTGGGGCACTCACCCCACCCCACGGTGCCATCGGAAAGTTGCCAGCTCACCAGAATCACATCGCGGATCTGTTCCGTGCCGTGAGCAGCAGAGTGCTGGTTCCGAAGCGGAAGGTTGACTCGCAGAAATCGAATCTCTGCGGGGGCGTCTTGGCTCACGAGCGAGATGTCGCTGCCGGCCAAGCCCGACACCAGCGCAGATACGTCAGCAAGTCATCCGGTTGAGCCACAGCAGTTCCATCACCACCGTAGGCAGTTACCATCCGAAAGCGTAGGTACGCAGCATCGGGCAGTGGTAGGAACGGGGCTCGTCGCCACCAACCTGACGGGGCAAGCAGAAACATCTGCCGAACAGCCGTGGGCCACACCGTTGGATGGCCCAGCACGACCCGAAACATCGGCCAGGTGATTTGGGTTGAAGATCGGGTCACAGTCCTAGCTGCTCTCTGAAGTTTCTCAAGGTCTTGAACAAACAATAGCGGGACTGCATCTTGGAGGACCGGTAGCTCGGCGCACTTCTAGCAGTGATGCTCGTCAACTCTGCGCAGCCAGTCCGGCTCGGCCCACAGCCGCCGCTCCGAGCAACGGTCCACGGTCCTCACAGCCGGAGGGAACAATCCGTAGCCCCGCAGAGAAAGCCAGACGGGCGCTGCGATCAGCCTCTTCTTGAGCAGCCTGAAAGAATTCCTGCCCAAAACCCAGAGCCACCGAGCCAGCAATAACTGCAAGTCGCAAGTCCAACAGGTTTGCTACCGAGGACACTGCCCGGCCGACTAGGAGTCCAGATCTGCGGCGGATTTCGGTGGAGGCATACATCGCTGGCTTGCCAGTGAATGCTTCGATGGCCGCTCCCGAAACTTCGGCTTCTAGGCACCCTTGCGCCCCGCACACACAGTCGCGGCCCAGAGGTTCAACAATGACGTGGCCAATGTGACCAGCGTTACCGCAGCCCCCATCGAGAAGCGTGCCGTTCAGGACGATGCCACCACCTACCCCGGTGGAAACCACCATCGCAATGTAGTCAGACTCCCCGCGAGCAGCTCCTAGCCAACCCTCTGCTAGTGCGAACGCCTTGGCATCGTTGTCGATGTAGCTGGGGATCGGATAGGTCCGCTGCAGACGCTCAAGCAGGGGGAAATCGCGCCACTGCGGGATATTGAGCGGCGACACGGTCTGCCCGTGCAGCGTCATGGGTCCGCCGCAGCCAACGCCAATCACCTCGGGTGCAAGGCAAGCTTGCGCCACAACAGAATCCAGCAACACAGTCAGTCGGTCGAAGAGGTCAACACCAGAGCCGTCCTGTGTCGCTATCTGCGAGCGGGCTACCAACTGGCCCTGAGTATCGAGGACTGCAGCAGCAATCTTGGTTCCACCGATATCGACGGCCAGCACCACCGGTTCTCTGGCAGGTGACTCCGGACTTTCCTGGTGAGTCATGAGAAGAAAACTACCAGTTACAGCACCTCTCAGCCGAGGAAGCTCTGACAGACTGAACTCATTCGAACCTGGAAGGGACCCCGGTGAGCAGTACCCCGAGCAGTGCACAAGGATCAACAACTTTTGCGGATCGCTTTGACTCGATCTGCGCCAATATCGGACTCGCCGTTCGGGGCAAGGAACAAGTAGTTCGCCTGACGGTTACC
>CANJEC010000228.1 GCA_947473395.1 Actinomycetota bacterium
CCCCGGGCACGCTGCAGACGTTTCAACGATTGTTCGTTGAAACGAACGATGGCTAGACGCACTCAGGCGCAGCGCTGGGCAGTGAGCCGGTAGCCGAGCAGTGGTAACTCTTGTGAGTACAGAACCGTCCGAAGGTCCTCTGAGGATTTAGTCCAGATGTACCGACCGTATTGCTCGGGCCAAGTAGGCAGCAGGGTTCCTGAGGCAATCACCAATGGCGTTTTGTCTACTTGGCCCAGTAGGACCTGCCGGGAGGTGGCAGTGAGTCTCGTATACAGAACCCTCCCGTCGTCGGTAACTGCAGTTGGTAGGTCGAGGGTGCCTCGGTCAATCTCTGAGAGGGTTTGGGAGACGTGGTTCCACAGCAGATAGATCGCTGGCCCTCCGAGCCCGTCGGATTGTCTCGCGAAGACCGTGAATTTCCCATTGTCGCTTGAGTCCTGAGGGGCAAAATTTACGCCCCCTCCTAGTTCAGTGAGGATCTGAGCTTTGGCGTCAGCGAGTGGGGTTACTGCGCCCGAGTCCACGTTGATCACCTCGGTTGGGGTTGTGATCTGATGGCCCCCGCTCGATACAAACGATTCAAAGAGGACCGATGGGGCATCAAATTGCGCAATCACAGCGTCGGTCACAGCATCGGTCACCGTCATGACGTGGTGGAAGGTGAACGGGGCTTCATAGAAGCTCTGTGTCCAGAAGATTCGCCGCCCGTCAGCAGAGAGCCGGTACAAGTTGACCGGGTAGGCCACGCCGACCGGGGGAGTCGCTACAACCGGAAGCGGAACAGTTGTCGCGCTGTGAGTAGCGGCAGACCAGCGGTACAGATTCGATTGCGGATCTGTGTCGAGCGCCGCGTTGCCCCGATACCCGAACAGCACCTGACTGCCATCTTCAGCAATGGAAACCAGCGGCTCGTCCGTGCTGGGTCTGCCGACGCGCTGCAAGGTCCCTAGGAGTTGCGATGCAGAACCCTGCTGAGTTGACCGCAAAGACAGCACTGGCTCGCCCGCAATAATCCGAGAAGTGACCATCCACTCTCCAGTTGCAGACACTGCGCGTGGCAGCGAGAAATTGACCAGATCGGGTGGCTCAAGCGTGAGCGCCTGACGCACAGGGCATGCAGGGATTGGTACGGGAGTGGGTGGCACCGGCGGTGCACAGGCCGCTGCACCTACTAGGACTACCGCCACTAGGGCGCCGCTCAAAGAAGCTCGCATACCTTCCCCTGTCCGTTTGTTGCGTGCTCAACGCTTGCATCATGCGCAGTCAAGGTCAAGAGGTGCAGCACTTATTGCTACAGCCCTTCGGGGGAGGGGCAGTAAATCAGGCTGGGAGTCATCGAGATGGCAGATTTACCGCGCACTGCTCCACACGCAAGGTTTTTGAAAAATCTCTCGTTACCCTGAAATCAACTCGCCGGAACTCAGTAGATCTCGGCAGAGTTGCACTCGATGTCTCTAGCCCCCCCCATATCTAGCCTGAGGTGACCCAGAAATGACCCGAAGCAGCCTGTCCCGAATGAGTCCTGCCCGAATGAGCATTGCCGTCGTTGCGATCGCAGCAACAGCGATGCTGTTGGCCTCATGTGAGTTGGCACCGGCTCCTGGCACCTCCTCGTCCCCCTCGGGTTACGTTGACTCTGTCACTGGCGGCGAGGGCAGCGTCAGGGTGCAGGGCTGGGCGTCTGACTGGAACACGCTCAACCCCATCAAGGTTGTTTTTATGGTGAATGGAGAATGGGTGAAGCAGATCTTTACTGCCGACACATCGCGACCGGATCTGGAGCGGAAGTATTCCCGCGGTGCCAACTTTGGCTTTGATGAAACATTGAGTGTGCCCGCAGGGCCGGTCATCGTCTGCGCTGTTGCTCTCAACGTTGGTCGCGGTGAAGACGCCATCTTGGGTTGCTCAACTGCCGAGAGCGGTAGAAGCGGCACGACCGTTCCACCCACGAGTAGTACAACAACGACCACCACATCCACGACGAGTACGTCGACCACGAGTTCTACAATCCCTCGCTGCGGTGGAATCCTTGCAGCAGCGGACGTGATTGCTGCACTCTGCTGATCCAACCCGGGTTGATCCTGCCCGGGTTGATCCTGCCCGGGTTGATCCTGCCCGGGTTGATCCCACCCGGCTGAGGCAGCTGCGCCCCGATAGCCGGAACGAAGAACTCAGTGCAGTAGTCGCTGACGAATCTGATCGGTGACCTCATCGCTGAGGCCCAAACCTGTTCGGAAGTACCCGTCAATGGAGCCAAACTGGAGCAGCACTTCGCTCAGAGACGTAGCGAGATAGTCGGGCTCTACGTCGAAAGCCGGTTTCAGGAGTTCAGGGTTTCCCCCTGCAGCTGCAAACTGGTCAAGATATGGCTGAAACGAGGCCAGTACTGGCTCTGAACTGAGTAGATAATCCTCGAGTACTACCTGCTCGGCAACGCCGAGCAAGCTCAGCAATGACGCAGCGGCCCACCCCGTGCGGTCTTTGCCTGCGGTGCAGTGAAACAGTGCGGGTCCGTCAAGGTTGGCAATCTGCAGGAACATTTCTCGATACGCCGTGCAGGCCGCCTCAGAGGTGATCAGGTTCTTGTACGTCCCCAAATAATGCTCGCGGATCTTGCCGCTCTGCAGAAGTTCCTCAGCTGCAACCGGGTCCTCAAACATGTCTGCAAGGTGAGCGGCCAGGCTGGTGACAGCATCAGCTAAGACATCAAGGTGGACCAGATCCACCCCATCTGGCAGTCGGTCCGGCAAGGAGGCGCATTCGGCTTCGCTGCGCAGGTCGAACACGGTACTCAAACCCAGTTCTGCGAGTTCGTCGATACCCGCTTGTCCTTCAAAACCCAGCCGTCCCGAGCGGTAGAGCAGGCCGGTTGAGACTCGTGCACCCGTCACGGTTGCATAGCCGCCAACATCGCGAAGATTGATGATTCCTGCAATGTTCAGCGCCGCCGACTCGGCTCTTGGGCTCTTCTGGGCAGGGCTGGTCTGGGCAGGGCTGTTGGGGGCTGCTGGATCATTCATGGCATGCACAGGTTACTCAGGGCCGAGCTGCGCGCATATCGGCCGAGATGACCTCTGCCGCAGTCGAGTCCAAATCTTCAATGAGTGCCGGCAGAGCAGTCCTCCAGTTGGGATGCTCGTCTATGGTGCCGGGCAGATTGGGTCGCTCTGTCATCATCGTGGCGTCCTCGAGGGTCACCATAGCCAAGTCGCTGCCACTGCTCGCGAGTGTCCGGTAGGCGGACGTGATGACGTCTGCAGCAGGGGCGTCCTCGCCCGCATGCAACCCTGCAAGATGCGCCAGCCGGACGCGCAGGGTCTGATCTCCGCTTGGATCCGGCGGGATTCCAGCCTTTGAGCGCTGCTCCGCATCGGCTCCCGACCAGAGCCCAGCAACGGTGGGTAGGTCATGTGTGGTCAGAGCGCCGAGCGTGTTCGCTGGCCAGTGCTCGGGCGGATCCTCGGCGAACCAGCCAATGCGGTACCCGAAAACATCACGAGTGCTGAGCGCTTCTCGAACCTCTGATTCGACGGTCCCTAGGTCTTCACCAACCAAGGTTGCGCCGGCTCGCGCA
>CANJEC010000229.1 GCA_947473395.1 Actinomycetota bacterium
AATTCCGTCAGATGGGAAGGCAACTCCGCTGAACGCAATTTGTGCGTCGTTGTCAATGCCATCCGAGCACTGAGGCAAGGGCTGCGGGGTGAGGTCGAGGTTGAACCCGCCGATCAAAATGTTGCCGCCCGTGGAGGCCAAGCTAAAAGTACCGGGATTAAAAACCTTCTGAGCGCCAACAGTCGATGGAAGCAGCACAGCGGCCAAGCCAAGTGCTCCAACTACTGCTACCGCAACACGCCAATTTCGCCTCATCGGTGATACCCCCCAGATACATCTGAACGCTGCAGCGAACAGATTGCGTGGGGACATCCTTTGTCATTCCTGAGGGATCGTCAAGTAGTGAATTTTACCTAGTGAGAAAAATTCGCCTTATCTCACTTTTAGTGAAGCCAGCGGCACTGAGAGCGGTTCAGTTCCGGGTGCTACGCAACTTGATTAGACCCGTGTGCGCGGTGTCATCTTCTCGGTCAACTCAGGGTCGTCGATCATGACTGGCTGCAAGATGGCATCTACCTGCTCGACGAGTTCGTCCTCGAGAGTTACCTCTAGGGCACCCAGGCTGTCTTCAAGTTGCTCTGGGCGAGTTGCTCCCACGATTGCAGAAGCGACATTTTGGTTTCGCAAAATCCAGGCCAATGCAAGTTGCGCCATAGAGATGCCGGCCTCGGCTGCGAGTGGTTTGAGCAGCTGCACCTGAGTCAGCACGTCATCCTCGAGGAACCTCGCAACGAAGTTCGCTCCGCCCTTCTCGTCGGTTGCGCGAGAGCCCTCTGGCACGGGAGCCCCCGGCAAGTACTTCCCGGTTAGCACTCCCTGGGCTAACGGGGACCAAACGATCTGCGAGACCCCAAGCTGCTCGCAGGCTGGCACGACTTGGCCTTCGATGACCCGCCAGAGCATTGAGTACTGCGGTTGATTCGATACGAGTTGAATGCGTAGCTCACGGGCCAATTCCACGCCCATGCGGATCTGCTCGGCGCTCCATTCCGAGACTCCGATGTACAGCACCTTGCCGGCGTGAACTAGGTCGGCAAAAGTCTCCATGGTCTCTTCTATTGGAGTCTCGTGATCAAACCTGTGAGCTTGATACAGGTCTACATAATCAGTGCCAAGGCGACGCAGCGAGGCATGGATTGACTCGGTGATGTGCTTGCGGGAGAGGCCCCGGTCATTCGGACCAGTGCCGGTGGGGAAATACACCTTGGTAAAAATCTCGATGGATTCGCGAGGAGTGCCGGCCAAGGCTCGACCCAGAATCGACTCTGCACGAGTGCCCGCATAGACATCGGCAGTATCAAATGTCGTGATCCCAAGATCGAGCGCAGCCTGCACGCAAGCAGCTGCCGCAGGGTCCTCTACTTGAGAGCCGTGAGTGACCCAGTTCCCATATGAGATTGCACTGACTTTGAGTCCTGAGTTACCAAGAAATCTAAATTCCATGCGGTCAACATAGTGGGCCAACGCACCAGCCCCGACGCGCTCAGCACTGGGTAGTCGGCCCGAGGCATGCAGCCCTTGGCAGTCAGCTTCGGCAGGTCAGCTACCGGCAACCGCGGCGAGCACCTCAGCTCGCAACTGATTGAGCCCGGCAGTCACCTCGGCCTCATCGACTCGAGTTGCGATGCCATCGCGCAGGACTTCTTGACCGGCAACCCAAACATGGCGCACATCATCTCTACCAGCGGCGTACACCAGCGCCGAGTTTGGGTCATAGACAGGTTGGGTGTGCACGCGGCTGAGGTCAACGCATATGAAGTCAGCCTGCTTGCCCACTTCGAGAGATCCGATTGACTCGCTCAGCCCCACTGCTGTTGCCCCTCCGAGTGTGGCTGCGCGAACCACCTGCGCGGCTGGAAGCACCGTGGCGTCCCCAGTCACTCCCTTATGAATCAGCCCTGCCAGACGCATTACGGCAAACAGGTCAAGGTCGTTCGAGCTAGCAGGCCCATCGGTACCCAACCCAACAGCCACTCCGGCCGCAAGCATCTCTGGCACGCGTGCGAATCCAGATGCCAGCTTGAGATTTGAGCTTGGGCAATGAGCGACTGATGTCTGCGTTGCAGCAACACGGGCGAGTTCATCATCGCTGAGATGCACTGCATGAGCGAGCACCGTTCGAGGTCCGAGCAGTCCAAGGTCATCGAGTAGCTCGACTGGACGCCGGCCATGCTGCGCCAGGACCGAGTCCAGTTCGCCTTGGCTCTCGGCTGCATGAATGTGAATGGTTGCGTCATGGCGCTGTGCTAACTCCGCAATGAGCTGCAGGTCTTCGGGGCTGACCAGATAGGTCGAGTGAGGAGCCACCACTGGCCGCCATCCTGGTCGTGCAGGGTTGGAGGCCAACCAGTGCTCGGTCCACTCCATCTGAGCTGACCCGCCCTTCCCCTCTGGTCCGACAGAACCCAAAAAGGTGGGTCCCGTCATGACTCGCATGCCGACACGGTCACACGCTGCTACAACAACATCAGGGAAGTAGTACATGTCTAAGGCCGTTGTTACCCCGGCGTGCACGCTCTCTAAGGCCGCAGCCGCAGTTGCTACCGAAACGGATTGAGCCCGCAGAACCGCCGCCTCTGCAGGCATGACTAGATCAAGGAACTGCTGCAAGTTGCAATCGTCCGCAAGTCCGCGAAACATCGTCATGCCTAGGTGCGTGTGAGCGTTCACCATCCCTGGCATGAGCACCGACTTGGCACAGTGTTGGTGCACAGCGCCCGGATGGGCGCTCAACAAGTCAACCAAGGGCCCCACAGCAATAATTACTCCGGCTTGCACTGCGATTGCCGAGTCCGTGAGCACCGTGTCGTTTTGGTCCACAGTCAGAATCCACTCTGCGCTAAAAATCTCTACCGGTGCGTTCAGATCTGATTCGCTACCGCTTATTGCAGGGTGAACGTGTGAGGTCATGACCCGAAGGTACCGCGAGAAGTCAGATTCCCGGTCCGACCGGAGAATGGCCTGGCGAGAATACGTGCACGCGATCGAGTCACCTGCAGCGAGGGCGATACTCTGCGAAGCGCCGATTGATTCCGTCCACCCCGCATCACGATGTCTGGAGAACCATGCCAACTGAGAACGCAGCAACACCCGCTCGCCTTGAGGAGCTTGTGGCACTCACCGAAAAGTTTTGGTCTGATCTGTTTCGCCGAGACTTTGATGCAGTCGGTGCTTGGTTTAGCGCCGATGGCAACTACCGAGACATTCCCGCTCCCGAGGAAGGTGCCTTTGGCCCAGCCGAGGTTGCAGCCCGTCTGCGTCTAGGAATTGAACCGCTGGCGAAGTACGAACACGTTCCTGGGTGGAACATTGTTGCCCAGCGAGATACCACGATGACTGAACACACCGAGCGCTGGACTTGGTCCACGGGCGAGACAGTCGAGCTACCTTTTGTCTCGGTGATTGTGTTCAACGAACAAAATCTGATTACTCGTTGGTGGGATTACTGGGACTTGGGAACGCTGATGAACGCCGCGCCCGCTGCTTGGGTTGAGCACATCATGGTGGGCTACAAGTAAACGGGCGTTGGAGGCGCAAGCACCTGACGCTGCCGGACTACTAAC
>CANJEC010000230.1 GCA_947473395.1 Actinomycetota bacterium
GCTATTGCACTCAGGCTGCCACTGATGTGGTTCGCCGTGCTGTTGTATTTGGTTCTGTTCGACAACGCAGCGGTTGAGTTCCTGCGACGTGATCTTGCGGCCCTACCCGATGCCATGAACAGGATTGCTCACGAGCGAAAGTCCCGAGCAAATATTCGACAAGTCGCTGCTGCTCGCAAGGCCCTCGTAGCGGCAGGCCCCGCATCCGTCACTGCCGAAATCCAAAATCGATGCCGGTGGGTGTTTGTCGTATGCGGACCAGAGATGCACACCGAGACTCTTCGTACAGCCGTGCGCCATTTGGGTCCGCTCACCTCACTCGAAATTTGGGTCGTCACCGATTCCACTCGCAATGTGCGGCCGATTGACCCTGAAGGCATCTATCAGGTGGTTGATGTAGCAACCCCCGATCACTTCGATGACCACCAGGCCAGCATTTGGCTCAAGACAGGTATCCACCGCCACCTACCAGTTGGGGAATGGTGTTATCTCGACACTGACATCATTGCTGTACGGCCTGGTGTTGAAGAGATCTTTGAGCACCGTAAGGGACCCGTTGCGTTTGCCTCTGATCTGACCATCTCGGTGAATCAGGTCGATCGATTCAGCCCATGGGCCATGAACTGCGAGTGCACCGGCCACGGCGACACTCACAGTTGTTCACACCTTCGCGAGCAGATCAGCGAGCGCTTCGGTGTTGAGGTTCCAGGCGATTGGGTGCATTGGAACGGCGGCGTCTTTCTTTTTGGCCCTGATAGCGCTGAGTTTTTGGATATGTGGAATACACGGGCGATCGCATCGTTTGAGTGGCCCGAATGGCGGACCCGTGATCAGGGTGCGCTCATTGCCACGGCATGGACGCTCTCGCAACAGGACTGCCCTCGGTTGCCGGCTGAATTTAACTTTATTGCCGACTTAGGTAACGGTGACCTGTGCTTAGACCCGCAGCTTGGCTGGGCGCTGCACCCTGCTGGGCCTTGGCATCAGGCCCGCCTGATGCATTTGTACACCAGTCGTCTTGAAGACCCAGAATGGGAGCTAGGTCGCGACGTCGAAGCTCCCGTGATTCGCCAGACTCTTGTACGAACCAATCGCTGGCGCCGCTTTGAACTTAGGCAGAAGGCTCGAGACGGTGCTGTGCAAGGCCGGCAGAAGCTGGGTTATGCCATGGTCGACGCCTACTGGTGGGCCGAAGGTTGGATTGGCCTTATCTGGCTCAAAATTCGTCGGCAACCTCAGCGACTAAGACTGTCTCGCCTGCGGGCAAGCTTTGGACGGCGACTCGGAACCAAGGAACGCAGCGCATGAAGATCCAACAGCGGATCAGTAAAAAACTACGCGCCGTCACAAATCCGAGTTCAACGCCTGGCCAAGAAATCCCGGCAGAGGCCGAACGGTCTTTGGAATCGCGATCAGAAAAAATTGCTTCGCTTGCTTTCGAGTCAGCTTGCTACGCGCCGACCGTGTCAATGTATTTTGATCAATTCGGTAAGGTCCGGGCTTGCTGTCAGAATACGGGCGCTCTCATGGGAGACGTTGCCCAGCAATCGATCCGAGACATCTGGGAAAGTGCGAGTACTGCACGGATGCGCTCTGCACTCAAGGTTGGGGATTACTCCGAGGGGTGCGGATTTTGCGAATGGCAGGTGAATCAGGGCGACGAGGCAATCGTGTTTGCTCGGGTCTTTGATGATCACACGGTGACGCAAGAACATCCCCGCTGGCCCGTGCAGATGGAGTTTTCAATGACGAACTCCTGCAACCTGCAATGTCAGATGTGCAACGGAGACTGGTCCTCTTCAATCAGGACGCATAGGGAGCATCGCCCGCCTCTGCCTGTGGTCTATCAAGATTCGTTTTTTGAAGAGCTAGCAGAGTTCCTGCCTCACCTCCAGAAGGTCAACTTTCTGGGTGGTGAACCATTCCTCGGCAAAGAACCGCTACGCGTCATGACGATGTTGGCAGAGTTGCCTCACCCTCCAGAGGTGGCGGTGACAACCAACGGTACACAGTGGTCGAATCGAATCGAGCAGATCTGCGAGCAGTTGCCGATCTCATTTGTGCTGTCCCTTGACGGCATTACTGCCTCTACGTACGAAGGCATTCGCATTGGTGCCGACTTCGAGCAGGTGATGGCAAACCTTGAACGCTTTGAGTCGTATGCAACACGGCACGGCACCAAAGTCAGCTTGGCCCATTGCCTGATGCGATCAAACTGGCATGAATTTGCGCAGTTCCTTTGCTTCGCAGAAGACAGGGGGTTTGAGGTGGGAATGAATGAAGTCATTTTCCCAGTCGAACTCAGCCTGTTCCAGATGCCCCCTGAAGAGCTCAGCCATGTAGTGAGCGCGATGGAACGAGATGAGTCCGGGATTGCAGCATCGCTTGACGTCTTGAAGCCCACCTGGAATGGACAACTCGAGGCACTACGAAATCGACTCGCGACCCTTGAGGGCGGTCAACTGCAGTACATCCGACCGTGGGCCCAAGCCGAGGAGAAATCAGAAACCTGGGAGGAACAGGCCAGTCGCCTGCTTGCTGAATGGGTCTGCGACGAAGTGCCTGCCCGAATTCAGCTCGGGGCTAAAGCAGATCCTGGACTCTCCGACTCGGCTGCGATTGTTCCTACATGCAGCTTTGGAGACCGCTCCTACTACTTGTCTCAGCTAGGCCTGCAAGATGCCGAAAGCCCAGAGCAACTCATCAGCAAACTTTGTGATCAACTCGGCAGCAAGGTGCCTACGCACGAAACGGCAAGCGACCTTATTCAGGATCTCATTATCGGGGATCCAACAGAAAAAAGTGGGCGCCAATTTCGGGTTGCATGGAGCACCTCAGACAGCCTCACCACCGCGTTTGTTGCGGTGCAGAACCCACCAGAACCCCCCGTGTTGCCAGAGAATCCTCGTGCTGTGCTCACGGAGTGGTGCGGCGCAGAATCCGTGGTCCTTCTCCGGTGTGACCCAGATGAAGTGATTCTCTCAACGGAGGGTTCGCTCAACGTGATAGGGGCCGAAAGCGAATCAGAACTGAGGGGGCTCACCACTGACTTCGTTCTGGGCAAACTCATCGCACGGTACGGAGAGATGCAGATCACACCGGGCCCTAGTGGCTCTTCCACCGACAGCATGGTGGCCTTCGCCGACGGAGCAGCAGGAGTGGTTCTTCAGTTGAGGGTCGTTGTGGAACGCCTTGAAGACGCGGTCGTGTTCTATATCGGCAGCCAAGATTTGGGGCAGTCATGAGATTACGCATGAAGCATCTCATTCGACTCTGCCGAGAAACAGCCAGCTTTGCCCTTGTCAACCGAGTCTGGTGGTTCATCCCCCTGATGGCGCTGCTTGGCCTGATTGCAGTTGCAGTAGCCACAACACAGGCAGTGGTTCCCGTGGCTGTCTACACGTTGTTCTAGATCATGTATTCCGATGCTCCAAGTGAAGGAAACGCCTAATGGCACAACAGGTCTGGACCCAAAATGAGCTCTCGCTCAAGGAGCGGACATACGGCGTCAAGAGCAGAATTCGCAGATTTCACTGGGAGTACCCA
>CANJEC010000231.1 GCA_947473395.1 Actinomycetota bacterium
TCAGAGAGCTGAATCGTGACTAGATCGCCGAGAGCGCCCGACTGAATCACCTCCTGTAGTCGCGCAAACAGGTTCGAATACCGGTACACGTGACACACCGCCACCACCCGATCTGCAGCCTCTGCAGCATCAACAATTCGCGCACAATCGGCTTCGTCTAAGGCCATCGGCTTTTCAAGCAGCACGTGATAGCCGGCTTGAAGAGCCGCAATCGTGGGCTCAACATGGTGCGTGTCACCCGTGGCGATGATCGCGTAATCAGCGCGACGAGGACCCTCGAAGAGTTCTTCCCAACCAGGTAAACAGTCGGCAGCGCTCAGGCTGTAGCGCTTTGCAAACCTCTTTCGGCGACCAGCATCAGGGTCGGCCACGGCCACGATCTTTCCTAGCTCTGGTTCCTCCAGCAACAACGTTGCATACGCGTCGTACCCGCGATCCCCAGCACCTACTACAACACCCGTCAGCGACATCTCTCTATTCTGCCCGCTGCAGTCAGTGCGCGAAGGCATCGCGAGTGTCATGCTGTTCGCGTTATGAGTAGATCCTTTCCACAAATTCGACGCCTCGAAGATGCCGACGCGCTGCGCAGCCGTCTGCGTGAACTTGACTGCGAGCTACCAATCGCAGATCAAGTGTCAGCCCAAGGCGCCCTTGCAACCCCGCTTGTCCATGCCGGCTGGCAGTTTGAGAACCGCTTTGCAGTTCTGCCCATGGAGGGCTGGGATGGCACCGAAGACGGCAGGCCAACAGAGCTAGTTCATCGCCGCTGGCAGCGGTTTGGCAGTTCGGGTGCTGGGCTGATCTGGGGCGGGGAAGCCGTTGCTGTCACCGCTGCTGGGCGGGCTAACCCGCATCAGCTCACGATCGGACCAAACAGTGTGGAGGACCTTGCAGGTTTGCGGGAAACCCTGCTCCAGGCTCATAGCCAATCCGGCGCTGAGGGGAACCCCCCGCCGGCGGCTCCGATGGTTGGCCTGCAACTTACGCATTCGGGTCGCTGGGCCCGACCGCTCGGTCAGGCTGCACCCCTAGTTGCCTACCGCCACCCGCTGCTCGATAAGCGAGTGGGCGAAGAGAACTGCGTAGTTCTGACCGATCAGGATCTTGATGAGTTAGTCGATGCTTTTGTGGCCGCAGCAGTCGTTGCACAAAATGCGGGTTTTGATTTTGTGGACGTCAAGCATTGTCACGGCTACTTGTTGCATGAGTTGCTCTCGGCTGTTGATCGTCCAGGTCCCTACGGAGGATCCTTCGAGGGCCGTACAAAATTCCTCAGAGATGTGCTCACCGGGATTCGAGATCAAGCGCCTGGGCTTCGAGTGGGCGTGCGGCTGTCTGCCTTCGACATCGTTCCGCATATGGCAGGTCCAGAGGGCACAGGAATTCCCGAGTCGACGGACCCCTACCCCTATGCATTTGGCGGGGACGGAACTGGCCTTGGAATCGACCTGACAGAGACTCACATGTTCTGTGATCTGCTTGTCGAGCTCGGCGTCACCATGTTGTGCATGACTGCTGGTAGCCCCTACTACTGCCCTCATGTGCAGCGGCCGGCCTACTTCCCTCCTTCGGATGGGTATCAGCCGCCCAGAGATCCACTGATTGACGTTTGGCAGATGCAGCAGGTGACGCGTGAGCTAACCGAGGCTCACCCCGAGTTGTTAGTAGTGGGATCGGGCCTGACCTACCTGCAAGAGTTCCTGCCGCAGGTTGCCCAGGCCCTAGTGACCGAAGGCTGGATGCAGATGATCGGGCTTGGGCGCATGACCCTGAGCCTTCCGCAGTTGCCTGCGATGGTGCTGGCGGGAGAGACGCTCGACCGGAAACACGTGTGTCGAACATTTAGCGATTGCACTACCGCACCTCGCCATGGGCTGATCTCTGGATGTTGGCCACTTGACGAGTTCTATAAACAGCGCCCCGAACGAGTTGAGTTGGCTCGCATTAAGCGAGACACCAAACAGGCTCGCAACCCGGCGCCAGATGCGGGGCTAGAGGCGGGGTCAGATGCGGCTGCCGATCCAACTGACACAGCTACCGAATCGAGCGCAACATGACTGGAGCACCCGCCATTGTTCCAAACCGAAAGATCAGCGGTGCCTCGGCAGTACTCATGACGGTCAACGAGGATGGTTCGATCTCTTGGGCCGAGTTTGAGCAGCATCTTGAGCGCACTGTTCAGGCTGGGCTCGCACCGGCAGTCAATATGGATACGGGTTTCGGACCGTACCTGTCGGCTGCGGAACGCACCGAGGTACTCACTCTGACCAAGAGCTTTGGAGTGAAGTTCATTGCAGGAGTCCACCTTGATGACCAACCGGGTGACGCTTTCAACCCGGATGCTCTGCTCGCGCAGAGTGTTGCTGTTGCCGAGTCGGGCGCTGTTCCGATTTTGTTTCCGAGTCACGGCATGTCTGGGCTGTCCGAGCCCGAGGTGCTCGGGGCGCACGAGTTAGTGGCCACCGAAGTTGACGCGTTTTTGGGGTTCGAACTAGGACCCATGTTTCACCCCGCGGGCAGAATCTATTCGGCTGACATGTTCGAGGGTCTGCTCGGTATTAACGCAGTCGTTGGCCTCAAGCACAGTTCGCTGCGGCGCGACTTGGAATGGGAACGCCTCGAGCTCTGCAGACGAGTGCGCCCAGATTTTCAGATGATGACTGGCAACGATCTGGCAATTGACATGGTCATTTACGGCTGCGACTACCTGCTTGGCTTGTCCACTTTTTCACCCGCCGGTTTCGCAGCTCGTGATGCTGCATGGGAAACGGGAGACACTGCGCGATTTTGGGAACTCAACGATTTGCTGCAGTACTTGGGGCAGTTTGCCTTTCGGCCCCCGGTCCCCGGATACCGTCACGATGCTGCGATGTTCTTGCAAGCTCAAAGCCTGGTGGAGTCGGCACACACCCACCCGCTCTCACCCAAGCGACCTGATAGCGACGCGCCGGTGCTCGAAGAAATTGCAGCGCGCCTCTCTGTCCTACTTAACCAATAAGAGCGGGGGCGAGATGGGCCCGTTAGCCTGCGACGCGACGCATGAGTTCTTCAAGAGGGCCTCGGGCAAACCTTCGTCGCCAAACCCAGGAAAACAAGACCGCAGCAGCGCTAAAGCTCAGGCCGCTGAGTACGGCCCAGCTGAGTGTCTGTTCCTCGAGCCGCCCCCACCAGTCAAGCACCGCCATTCCCAACAGCACATGAGCTAAGTAGATGGTGAGGGCGAGCTGGCCGGTAGATACCAGCGGTTCACTCACCTTTTCGGGCAGGTTATCCCCAAGCCAGATTGACCCACAGATAACCAGCACGGCGGTAGAGGCACCAGCCAGAATAAACAGCGGCATTGGCGGAATGGGCTCAGCCGAGAATAGCCATCTCCAGCTCTGCTCATCTATGCCGTCAAGGCTTGACCCCTTGGGGCCGAGGACCGCAAAAGATGTCAGCTCGGTGATCAAGAGCACAACTAATGAACGAATAGCGAGTGTGCGCCGCCAGATCGGATCACGCAGGTCGGTTCGGCCCAGCCACATGCCGAACAAGTAAAGAGCA
>CANJEC010000232.1 GCA_947473395.1 Actinomycetota bacterium
AGGGACATAAAGAACGAGGATGGGTGCATCCGCACAAATCTTGCGATGAGCGCCAAACCTTGACGAGTAGGCGATGCGGCCTTCTCGTCAAGGTTTGAGTCAGTCACTTGCGGAATCTCGTCCTCGGGGGGTGCCTCAGAAGAGTGAGAGAGTGCTGTCACCCGGGGAGCTGCAACGACTTCGTCTCGAGGAACTCCTCAAGGCCCCAGCGGCCACGCTCACGGGTATTGCCCGACTGCTTGTAGCCACCAAATGGCGCAACGGGATTAAAGCCGCCGCTATTGACGTCTACAGAGCCTGTGCGCATGCGCCGCGCGAATGCAATGGCACGCTCGTCGCTGCCAGACTGCACGGCGCCGTGCAATCCGTAGATGGTTCCGTTTGCGATCTCGAGGGCATTTTCTTCATCGGTGTAGGTCAGGATGGACAACACTGGGCCGAAGATTTCTTCTTGGGCGATTGCCATATCTGGGGTGACGTCAACAAACACAGTCGGGTTGACGTAGAAGCCTTTTTCGAATCCTTCGGGCTGCCCTGGGCCGCCAAGTGCCAGCGTGGCACCCTCGTCGATGCCCTTTTGGATGTACGCATTCACCCGATCTTGATGGGCCTTTGATGACATCGGCCCAAGCGCATGGAAAATATCTGGTTCATCAGCCTTGGGGTCGACCAATTTCATGAGCGCCGCCTCGCCAAGAATTGCATCAAGGAACTCGTCCTTGCGTGACTCCGGGATGAGGATTCGACTGAGTGCCGAACAGGTCTGGCCGCTATTCAGGAACGCTGCGAACAGCGCACCCATTGCAACCGCTGCTGGGTCTGCATCGTCAAGGATCACATTGGCCGACTTGCCACCAAGCTCAAGGCCAACACGCTTCACTGTCGCGGCGCCGGCCTTCATCACCTCGGCACCCGAGCGACCTGATCCAGTAAACGAGACCATGTCAACATCTGGGTGAGCAGAGATCGCTGCACCAACCACGGGCCCATTACCTGGCACCAGGTTGAACACACCCGCTGGAAGGCCTGCCTCGTGGATAACTTCAGCCAGAATGTATGCATTCAGCGGAGTGATCTCGGAAGGCTTCAGCACAATGGTGCAACCTGCGGCGAGTGCTGGAGCCACCTTGCAGATGATCAGGTAGAGCGGGTAGTTCCACGGGGTGATCGCACCGACCACGCCGATCGGCTCAGAGATGACAAGCGAGCTGCCGACTGTTTCTTCCCACTCATAGGTCTCGATCAGGGCGGCAAAGTTCTCCCACTCTCCAAGTGCCAACCCGGCCTGAACCATCTGTGCAAATGACTTGGGCGAGCCAACCTCGGCAGAGATGGTGTCTGCAATCTCTTCGAATCGAATGGCCAGTCCGGTGCCAATATCTCGTAGATACTTGGCGCGAACATCAACCGGGGTAGCAGCCCAAGAATCAAACGCTGCTCTTGCTGCGGCAACTGCTTTGTCAACATCGGCAGCAGTTCCCAGCGGGGCCCGACCGATTACCTCTTCAGTGGCTGAATCAATGACGTCTTCATGGTCGCTTCCAGTCGAAGCAACCCATTCACCGTTGATGTAGAGCTTGTCATGAACCTTCATGTGTCCCCCTGAGGTACGCGTGCGATTGTGGCGGGAAGTGCACTTGACTGTCTGGTCAAGTGCAAAGATGATATCGCGCCCCAAAGGGCCCCGCTTCGCGGTGGTGGGTGACATGAGTCCGACGAGGACCTGCCCCCGGGACCAAGCCCCCAATATTCCTAGGGAGTTGTCGGCACCGGAGCGCTAGCCTTGTCAGGTGGAGGACGATCAGGCATGGCACAGTCCCTCCGGGGAAGATGACCCTTTCGAAAGTTGGATTTTAGACGACTCCTTTGTGCAATCCGCCGAGGTAGTCGAGCCGGCTTCAGCAGATAGGGAACGCCTCGCAAGGCAAGCCAATTTGCAACGAATGCTGGCCGATCAATCCGCCGCTCAAGAGAATCAGTTCAACGCCAATCGACGCTTTGCTCCAAGCGAAGACGATTTGAGTTGGGCAACCGGCGGCGAGGGTTCAGATGCGCCCCGCAAGAAGCGCACCTGGCTCAAACTCAGCGCAGCGTTGGTCATCCTGTCGGTGGTAGCGGTGTATGTGCTCGCGCAGTTCATACCGCTATCGATTTCTCTTCTTGGTCTCAACGGCGCACCCGATCAGCCTTCTGGCGCCGAAGTTCCAGGAGACATGACGTTTTCTGATTCGCGAGTGAATCCAAATCCGCAGACTGCACAGACTTCCGATACCGGCCTGCTGCGCCCTGACGGCTGGCCCTCTGCATCAGCTGAGCAGCAGAGCACTCCACTGGGGTTTCCGGGCGAGGTTCCCGATGGCGGAGGCACCCACGGGTTTATTCAGATGCAGCCAGATGGCGTCACGCCAGTCGCCTATGACCCGTGCCGACCAATCCACTACGTCACTCGCCCAGATGGTGCACCCGATGGTGGCGATCAACTCATCTCCGAAGCTGTGGCCCGTGTCTCGCAGGCCACTGGCTTGGTCTTTATCAACGACGGCGCAACGGATGAGGCGCCGAGCGAACAGCGCGACTCGTTTCTGCCCGAGCGCTACGGGGATCGCTGGGCACCCGTCCTGATTGCCTGGTCAAACCCCACCGAGTCGCCTGACTTGGGCGGAGGGGGTTCTGGGGAGTCGGCCGGCAGCACGCTAGAGATTCTTGGCTACGCCGGTAGCAGCAGCGCAGGCTACGCAGAGGATTCCGACCCTGGCGCCGCGGATAGCAGCGGCCAGCAAATATTCGTCAGCGGCGGGGTCACCCTTGATGGGCCTGACTTTGCCGAACTCTTGTCTGAGCGTGGCGGTTACGCCCAGGCCCGGGCCACGGTGATGCATGAACTCGGTCACCTAGTCGGCCTTGACCATGTCGCTGATGAATCGCAGTTGATGTCTCCCACCTTGAGCGATGATCTGACCGACTATGCAAGCGGCGACCTTGAGGGCCTTGCAGTTCTCGGTCAAGGGCAGTGTCTGGCCGATATCTAACAGGACCGGGCATCGGCAGTCCGAGGCGCGCTGGACTCTGGACCCGCCGGGCCGAGGTCTAGACGAGCACTTGTCTGCAACATGTATGCTTTGGGCCAGTCAGTACTTGGCTGCAGTGCACGGCGCTCAGTCATCGAACAGAACAGGTGCCCGCATGGCCAAGATCAAGGTGCAGAACCCAGTCGTAGAACTCGACGGAGACGAGATGACTCGCATCATCTGGGACTTCATCAAGCAGCAACTCATCCTTCCGTACCTTGATATTGAGTTGAAGTACTTCGACCTTTCGATTGAGTCCCGCGATGCCACCGAGGACCAGATCACCATTGACGCTGCCAACGCCATCAAAGAACACGGCGTGGGCGTGAAGTGCGCAACCATCACCCCCGATGAGGCTCGGGTCGAAGAATTCGGCCTGAAGAAGATGTGGCGCTCCCCCAATGGCACCATCCGCAACATTTTGGGCGGCGTGGTTTTTCGTGAGCCCATCATCTGCTCGAACATTCCCCG
>CANJEC010000233.1 GCA_947473395.1 Actinomycetota bacterium
ACTGTCCACTCAGCAACGATTGACAGCTACGACTTGTTTATCTTCGAAGATATTGAGGACCGAACTGCTGAGTTGCCACTGAGTGGTCGGTTCCACAATGGTGACTCGTTTTTACCGCTCTACACGAGCCGTCTGGGTCAGGACCGGGGCCTAGTCACTGCTCATCAGGGCGACGTATCAGATGAGACTTGGCCCGCGAGTCGTCCAATTGAATTCTTGTTCAACGATGTTGCCAAAACTTGGGATATCTGGAATCACCTCAAGTCCACGTTCTACCGTTCGCTACAAGTTGGGGGAACCGTGGTCGAGCAAGACTGGGCTCATGCGTGTACGCCCTGGCTCCACCTTTGGCATCATCGTTACCGCGAGCATTTTCAGACAGGTGACCAGGTGCCGCACTCAGGATCAGTTCCCTTTCGCCTAGTCACCCCGCTCCCCGAAAGTGCATTCGAGCCGGACCATTTCTCTGACTACTCCCAAGACCAAGTTACCGATGCATTCGATTGGGCTGCAGCGCTAGTTGATTCCATCCGCCAAAGAAACGTCCGCGGCGCCTACGTGCACCTCTACACACTGCATGGAGACTTAGACCGGGCAAGTCGCCTGTGCATTGAAGAGCTTGTTGGGGTTCCGTATGACAACGAACTGGTGCAGGTTGCTCTTCCCGAGCTCGCCATCCGGCTGACCAACCGAGAAGCATCGTTCGCATCGGAACAAGAAACAGCTCAAGGTCCCAATTGATCTATCAGCACCCTTAGTTGGGGTGCGGCGGCGAAGAAACAGATTCATTCACAGCTGTTTACCAACTTGAGCGAGGCTAGTGCATCAACTATTAACGATTCCTGAACGAGTGGCAGTTGGGGAAGCAACGGGCGCGTTGGATCTAGCTCGGTGGAAGCCGCCTGTGCAGGAAGCCCCGCCGCAGTAGTCCTGAGGGCTGTTCGTAGAGCAGCCTGATCGGGCTGGACTTGCTGGGAAAGAAGCACGAAGAACTTCTGAGCGAGCTCAAGCACCTCGGCAGTTTCTGGCTGATTCGAAGCCCGCAGGGCGCCGAGTTGCGAGGCCCACGAACCAAGCGAGCACGGAGCAAGTGAAGCCTCATTAAATGTTTGGAGAGCCGACTCGTACATCTCTTGCGGCGATGGTGCCGGAGGCGGAGGCTGCGCTGTTGTCGAGCCATTTCTCTCAGGCGCAGCCATCTGAGGAGCATTCACCTGGGGAGCTAGCGAAGTCCAAATCCGCTCTGCGACAAGTCGTGCACCTTCTTCATTTGTGTGGCCGCCATCAATAAACACATCCTCGCGTCCGTCAAGTGCGTCGCTGATGTTGATCGTGGGGGCAGAAATATGCTCAGTTGCCCACACCTCTGCCTCTCCCATCAGAAGGGGCTGCCAGAAGAACAGTGTCTTCACTCCATAGTCCTCTGCGAGATGTCTAGTCATTGCGCGGCCACGCCCATAGACGTCAACTGCCCGTTCAGCATCTTGCTGGCTCTTGATAGGACTCTCACCGATCCCAGCTTTCTTGCCACCCTCATCCCCTCCCTCACTTTGTTGAGAGCTGGCATTGTGTTGAGGGCTGGCTTCTGCCGCACCTGCAGGAGCGTCGAATTGATCCTTTGCGACGCGAACAAATTGTTGTATTGCCGAGTGACTCAGATAGGACCTCCATGCAAGCTGAGCTGTTGAAGGTGGAACAGGGGTCGGTTCATTAGGGGCAAACTCATCGCTAATTCCTCCGCTGATCTTCGCGGCGTACTGATCGGCGAGGGTGTGGCTTGGAACTCCCTTCGCACCAAGAGTTTGAGCGCTGATCTCATTTGCACCGTCATAGAAAATGGCAACCGCTGGGGCCGGCTCAGAGGCTAGAAGTTGCTCAAACAGAATCATCTCTTGAAAGTGAGTCCAGCCTCGTTGCCCATAATTCACCACACGAATGGGCCTGCCGGCATCCTCAGCGATTCTGGCTAGGTATGAGGCAATGGTGTAGTCATCTCGCTGACCTTCGCCCCAAGTAGTCGAACCTCCGAACATCCACACCACCAGAGCATCTTCTGGAAGATTCTTTGGCTCATAACTCGCCCGCGACCATCCGTCGATGTTGACGTACTTCCCATTGAATGCCATAGGTCGAGACTCGGTGAAGGGCCAATAGGACGAAGGGGTGGTCTGGATCTCACGAAAGTACTCGTCGGCCCACGGGTAGGCCTGCATGGCTGGCAGGCTCGCTCGCACATCTTCGACGGTGTTGGTATTACCTGTGAAGTTGACGCGATCGACAATTTTGGTCTGTGGTTTCCCGGGCCCAGAAATCTGAGTCCAGGCAAGGCCAACGCCAAGGTCTGCGAGCAACAGCAAGGTGACGGCCCCAACTGCCATGACTGCAGCACGACCGAAACCGCGCATTCCACCCGGCTGACTCGCCAGAGTACGAGAGCTGTTTGCTCGCTCGAGTCCATAGGTTGAAGTTGCCAAAAAGTCTGAGTCGGCCTGGCTTGCTGCTGGTTGCCACTCGTTGCCCTTGAGCCGACGAGGCGTGAGCGGGTCCCGCCTGAAGATTCGACTTATCCATCCGGCAAGTACGAGCAGAACGCCGATCATCAGGCTCGCAATGAGTCCCACCACGCTTGCAATCCACGCCCCGAACCGCGCCAAGTACCTATCAACTGGTACCCCGAACAGGACCAGCACCAAGGTGATCCCTGCAATGACCCAGAGAACTATTGCTCGGGAAGACTCACCGAGAAGGAAAAACAACAGGCCTATGGCGAGAGGCGCCACGACGGGAACGAAGTGCCGCCATGCCCATCTGGGGGGCGATTGAGTCTCTTCCACCCGTCCTCCTCCTTACTGTGGGCCCGCACCCGAACAGGACTACTACTGTACCAGCCATGTTCGTTTTAGGGATCAGCGGGCTGTACCACGACTCAGCTGCCGCAGTCCTGCGTGACGGCAAGATTGTGGCTGCAGCACAAGAAGAACGCTTTTCGCGTCGCAAGCATGACCCGCGTTTTCCCACCTCGGCCATTGCCTGGTGCCTTGAAGAGGCAGAGGTTCCGGTAGACGGACTCTCGAGCATTGCCTACTACGACAAGCCACTCTCGACTTTTTCAAGGATTTTGCGGAGCTACGCTGCCGCCGGACCCAGCGGGTTGCGGAGCATCCATGCTGCAATGTCGGAGTGGCTGAATCGCAAATTGTGGACCCCCTACGAGATTGAGAAGGCGCTCAGGCAGCTCGGTTACGAAATTCCCGAACCGCTGCTTTTCTCGGATCATCATCTCAGTCATGCAGCAGCAGCGTTCTACCCGTCACCATTTGAAAGTGCAGCAATCCTGACCCTTGACGGAGTTGGAGAATGGGCGACTAGTTCTTTAGGCAGAGGGTCTGGCAAGAAGATCGAACTGCTTGAAGAACTCCGATTCCCGAACTCCCTGGGGTTGTTGTACTCCGCGTTCACGTATCAAGCTGGCTTCAAGGTGAACTCGGGCGAATACAAGCTTATGGGCCTGGCTCCATATGGGCAGCCGCT
>CANJEC010000234.1 GCA_947473395.1 Actinomycetota bacterium
ACCATGAGCGCCTTTTCCAACTTGCTGCTCTCAAGGACAAACCGAACATAGGTCTGCGCATAGTCGGGTGGGCGAACATCTCGAGCCAACTCAAGAAGTGCAAACGGGTCGGGGGTGTTACTGGCCCAGGGTGCTGGAAAGGGAACCGATGGAGACCCTGGGTGAATCCCGCCACCCACTAAACCAGGCCCATCAGACATCACCACTCCCATCACTTGCTGGGGTCGCGCTGCGGCAATGAGCAGGCCGATATAGGCGCCGAGTCCACGCCCCAAAATGGTGACTTCGCCAAGCTGTTCGAGCGATGCATCCACGTCCCCGACCAGAATCTCCGAGGTGTAGCCGCCTCCAACTGGAATGGTCGACTGTCCATGGCCCGTAAAATCCAGTCCATAAACCGGACCAGGCCACCGAACGCTGGGGGGAACTACCTCGGGTGTCCGCTCGCCGAGTCCATGCAGGAGCAACAGTGGGCGGTGGGTGGGATCGGATCCGTTTGTGAGGTGATGAATCGCAAGGTCAATGCGGTTGTGACGCACCCAAATGGTGTTTGAATCGACAGGGCTCTCTGAATCGAAGCGGGTCATGAGAGGAACTCCAAAATCAGATCGGCCACTAGGCGCGGCTGTTCGATGTGAACGAAATGCCCGACCCCTTCTAGGCCTTCAAACTGGGCCCCCGGTGGCAAATAGGGCTCTACGTCTGATGGTCGACTGCCCCAGCCCATGACTTCAATCTCTAAACCCATCACCCCAAGCATGGGTACACCTAGCCCTGGCAGTCTCAGCATGGACCACTCCGGCCGCCACGGGCCGAACCCGCCCATGCGCATGGTTGGGTCCAGCTTCCAACGCCAACCGTCAGCCTCTTGCCGCGCACCTACCTGCACCAGGTACTGCAACCATTCGGTACTCAGCCGCGGGTTCATTCGACCTCGGCGTTCGGCCAGTTCTTGCACTGTTCCGGGCCTGCGCTGTTTATCACTGAGTGTTCGGCGATGAGCCAACCATCGGTCCATCTCATCGCGTTGCATTCGAGTTCGTTCTAGCTCCGACACGTCGGGCATGTTGTTTCCCGAGGGCAGACCATCAAGATTGACCAACGCAGACACACGGTGCGGTGCAACGTTCGCAAGGTGCATCACCATCGAGCCTCCTTTTGAATGGCCAATGAACGGCAGCGGCTCATCGGGGAGGGTCGCAAGAACTGAAGCAGCATCTCGGATGTCTGCCTCCCAGCTGTACAAGTGCGCCCAGGCCGACTCGCCATGACCGCGCTGATCCCAGCTAACTACCCGATACCCGCCATCGGCCAGCATGGGCGCAAACCTGTTGAGCGTCTCGGCAAAGTCAAAGCCGCCGTGCGCTAGAAGCAGCGCTGGAGCCTGTTCATCGCCCCATTCAGCCACCGAGAGCTTCACTCCGGCAGCGTCAACTACACGTCTGCGATCTGGGCGTCGCACGCCTTCGGGCTGTGCGAGAAACTCGCTCGTCAGATCAGGAACCATTCAACAATGTTAGGGCTGCTCGCTGCGATCTCTGAAGTTGTTGCCCAGCGGCACAGTATTTGACCGGCGATTAGTAGAGTGAAGAGCAGAGAATGCACATGGACGCCACTGACCTAGAGAGTTCACCTACTTCAGATGCCGAACGACTCCAAGTCGATCAGGCCGTGGCTGCATTACGCGCGTTGCCATTTGGTGGGATTGACGACGCAACCCGAAATTTTGCGCTGCCCCCATCGATTCGCTCTGGTGTCTCTCCCGCAATTGCAACGCTTCGTTGGGGTGCAGTGGGGTTTGGAATCGTCTTCGCTGCTCCCGCTGCATTTCAGGGCTCCTATATCGCGGTGATCACAGTTGCTGTGTGTGTGTTCATCACCACCTGGCGAACGGTCATTCCAATCCGGCTGGCATCCACGCGTTTTCAGGACCGATTTGTAGCTTTCGGCGACGTAGCAATCATCGGTCTGGCCGTAGGGGCAGGCGGAGGCCTCGAAAGCCCATTTATCTTCTCGCTGATGGCCGCCATGGTGGTCATGAGCTTCGGCTGGGGATACCTCGCAGGAACGATTGCGTTACTAACAGGCGCCGTGACCATGCTGATTGCGCTGCCGCTTGGGGCGAATACCTACAGTCAACAAGCCGACACCCAGCGAGATTTTGGGCTCACCCTGGTACTGATTCTGGGCGTTGCCGCAGCGAGTTTTGTGCGGGGTCGACTCTTGGATTCAGAGGTGCGGCGGGGCTCACTTGCTGGTCAGGTTGACTCACTCACCGATGCAAACCATCTGCTCACCTTGGTCAACAATGTGGCGCGCACGCTGCCAACCTCGCTCAGCCTTCGTGAGGCCTTAGAGGCATCCCGCCTGCAACTTGGAACGGCCTTTGACACTCACACAATCTGTCTGCTGGCCCTTGATGAACGCTCCGAGGAATGGGTACCAAAGCTGGCCGATGGTTGCGTGCTGAATCCCTCCTATCGCACTCCCGCGTTACCCGAGCCGCTCAGCCAAGCGTTGAATTCGACTGCTCCCGTGTTAGTCAATCCTGCAGCAGGAGGCACTCCCGGGGACGGCACAGGGCCGAGTTTTCTTTCCAGCAGCAGTCAAAGCGGGCTCTATATTCGCTTGCAGACTCGCGGCAATACCGTCGGCTTGTTGGGCCTAGAACACGCCGAGAGCGATCACTTTCAGCCACAGCACCTGAATCTGTTGACCAGCATGGCCGAGGTCCTGGCCCTGACCATTGACAACGCCCGATGGTTCGGACGGCTCCGCACTCTCGGAGCCGAAGAGGAACGCATCCGCTTAGCAAGAGACTTGCACGATCGACTCGGGCAATGGCTCACCTATATCTCGTTCGAACTCGAACGAATCATGAGCAACCAGCCCGAGCAGCTTGACGAGCTCACCCAGCTCTACAGCGATGTGCAATCCGCCCTTGACGAACTTCGTGAGACTCTGCGCCAATTGCGATCAGGCGTCAGCGAGGACCAGCCCCTTGCAAGGCTCGGGCGCGATCTGGTGGCGCGTTTCGCGGAACGCTCTGCAGTCACGGCCACCTTTACTGTTACTCGACCAGAGGAGCGCCTGCCCGTTCCGGTCGAGAACGAGATTCTGCGAATTCTGCAAGAGGCACTCAACAACATTGCAAAGCACGCTCTCGCCACGCATGTCAGCGTCGTCTGGGATGTAGACGGCGGGAACTTTCAACTCGAAGTAACTGACGATGGCCAAGGGTTTGAGATCGCCCGAGGGGTTCGTGATTCCTCCTATGGTTTGGTTGGCATGAGAGAACGAGCCGATGTCATTGGCGCCGACCTCACCATTGAGAGCACCCCCGGTTCTGGGACGGTGCTGCGAGTCTTTGCTGGCAGAACTTCGAGTAGTAATTCGGTACCGATCCTCAAACAGGGAGCAATGCGTTGAGAGTTCTATTAGCTGATGACCATCAGATTCTTCGGGACGGAATCCGTCGAGGACTCGAAAACGCCGGGGAAGAAGTCGTCGGCGAAGCAAGCAACGGTGAA
>CANJEC010000235.1 GCA_947473395.1 Actinomycetota bacterium
AAATGTCGGGGGGATGTTGCCGTCAAGGCACCAGGGCTGGGGGTTGCGTTCGTAACCGCCCATGATGAGGCCGCCAACCTCTTCTCGGAAGTACACCAAACGATCGGGATCGCGCATAGTCGGAAGATCCGATGGAACCGTGATCTGCGGCCGAGTGATCGCGTACTGATGTGCCATCGGCACAATCGGAACGTTCACCCCGGCAAGGCGGCCGATCTCATGTGCGTACATGCCGCCTGCGTTGACCACAACGCTGCAGGTGATACGGCCTTTATCGGTTTCAACATGGGTGACCTGCTCTCGACCGTTCACCGTGCCCACCCCGATGCCAGTCACTCTGGTCATCGTTGCGATCTCGGCACCACGGGATCGTGCACCGGCAGCGAGCGCCATGGTCAGGTCGCTTGGGTTTAACCATCCATCAGTAGGCAACCAGACCGCGCCAAGCACGTCGGTTGGGTCAAACAGTCCGTGAAAGCGTTCGCTAGCTTCAGTGGTGCTGATGAGGTCCAACGGCAGCCCAAAGGTCTTTGCCCATCCAGCTTGGCGGCGCAACTCCTCGAGTCGTTCCGGGGTTGAAGCCAAGCGAAGCGAACCAACCTCATGCCAGCCCAAGTCTTGGCCGGTCTCATCGCCGAGTCGGCGATACAGCTCGGCCCCGTACATCATCATCTTGGTGAGCGTGACAGTGTTTCGCAGCTGTCCAACCAGGCCCGCCGAGTGAAATGTCGAACCGCTTGTCAGTTGATCACGATCAACCAACACGATGTCAGTCCAACCGAGCAGCGTCAGGTGATACGCGATGCTTGCGCCAGCGACTCCTCCACCGATGATGACTGCCCGGGCCTCTGTGCGCACGAGTCAGTAATCTAGACGGCCGGATCGCCTTCAGCCGCTTTCAGCCAACCCTCGTACTCGGGGGATTGAGTCAGCGCTTCTGCTTGAGCCAATCGCGTGGTGGCATAGGCCACGAGATCCACGTCGAGGCTGCTGATGGCCTGTTGCACAACGCCCCACATGCCTTCGCGAAACTCACTCATCACTTTCATTAACTGAAAGCGGGCCCACGCGGCCTCGGTGACTCGGCCGAAGTAGCCAGTCAGCAATTTTCTCTCGTCAGAGCGATCGAGTTCAGCATTCACGCTCAGGTTGGCTAGATCAAAAAACGGGTCGTTGTTTCCGGCGTACTCGTAATCAAGGAGCCAGACCCGATCCTCTTCGAACAACACGTTTCCCGGCAGCAAGTCGTTATGACAGGCCACCATCTGGGCCGGATGCGTTGCCAACGCTGTTTCTATACGGTGACTCTGCAGATGTAAGCGGTCATAGGCGGCTGGGACGGTTCCACCCTCGTTCAACGCATCTTGCGCATGGCGTTCGACGACTCGGTGAATCATAAAATCTGCGCCCACTGGCCCGCTCTCGTGCAAGGAGCGCATGGCAGTGATCACCTCGTCCAGACGACTCGTAAATGCGTCGCCGCTTAAGTGACAGCCCGCAACATAGCGAATGACTTGGGTGCCCACACCAGGCAGTTCACCCAAGACTTCGGGACCGATGCCAAGTTCGCCAGCGCGGCGGGCTACTTCGGCCTCATGGAGACGATCGATACCTAGCAACTCGGTGCGTTCGCCGGGGATACGCACCACGAACTGTTGGCCATCAACTCCGACCACAAAGTTGCGGTTGGTCATGCCACCCTCGAGTTCTCGGATGGTCAATCCGGCCTCTGCCCATCCAGGGAAGCGACGAATGGCATCTTCAACGGCAGTATTCATCGACTCCTCCTAATGCGAGGATCTTCAGACAATGAGTGGGCGCGGAGGGAATCGAACCCCCGACACCCTGGATGTAAACCAGGTGCTCTAACCAACTGAGCTACGCGCCCTCGATTGTCAGCTTACCCGGTGGCCCACGCAGCACATATCTTGAGGTTCCCCAACGGGTCAGTTCGGAAGGTTCGCAGCAGAGATATCTAGAGCACCGCTTCTGCCGAGCGCACGCAATGCTGCCACTGTCTCTATTTGCATCTCGGGTAACTCGCTCAAATTGAACCACTCGGCGCGTTCAATCTCTGGAGAGGATGGACGAACCTGTTCGATGAAGGCGGGCTCGAACGCTTGCGCTAAGTACACAACGTCCACACGGTGTGGAATGGGTTCGACTACGACCACGGCTTCGCTGATGAGGCGGATTTTCAGGTTGACCTCTTCCTTGGTTTCGCGTACCGCTGCGTCCTGAGGGAGTTCATGCCGCTTTGCTAGGCCACCCGGGGTTCCCCAACGCTTGCCGTAGCTCTGCTTCACCAAAAGAATCTGGCCGTCTTCTCGTTGCACAATGCAGATTGCACCGACGGTGTACTTGGGCGATCCGAGTCGCACCAGAATTCTTCGCACGCGGCGCGGCATGGCGCCAAAGATTCGTAGCAGAATCAGGTGGATGCGCAACTTCATCTTGGCCTCACAGAATCACCCTAGATACCGTCACCAGCTACCCAGCGTCTGACGCCTGACAAACAAGGTTTCAAAAAGTTCTTCGGTGCCGGCAGCGACAGGGGTTCGCCTTGCCGCTGGGTCAAGAATGACGAGTTCCCGGCCCTGAGCGTCTGCAATATGTGCGCCAACCTCTTGCAATACCAGCAATGCTCCCATGTAATCCCATGGGCCTAGCTTGCTGTCGGTGCAGTCAATTGAACCATCGAGTGTTCCATCGGCAACGCTGCACAAGTCAAGTGCAGTCGCCCCCAGGGACCTGTATTGCCGCCAGTGCAAATGCTTTGGGCTGTACCCATTCAGCACCAGCATGGCAGCTTCGATTTCGGTAATCACCGAGGGCGAAATGGCCACACCGTCTCGGGTTGCGCCTTGGCCACGAACCGCCTGATAACGCCTACCGGTTGCCAGGTTCACCACCAGTGAAGCCCGCATCTCGCCAGCCTCAACTGCACACAGGCTGATTGCGTACCAAGGAATCCCACGACTTGCATTCGTCGATCCATCAACTGGGTCAACCACCACAATCATGTCGTTGGCGCGATCCTCAAGGCCAGACTCCTCGGACAAGATCCCGACTCCCGCAGCGCGCAACACAGTGAGTGCGGCCTCGTCGGCAACAAGGTCAATTCGATACTGGCCCCGACGGTCAGTTCGGTCACGCCAAGAGCTTCCAGCCTGCGCAGCGTCGTTCTGCAGCACCTGTGCAACTGCAAGCGCGGTGTCGTCTAACAGTGCGAGCAGGGCATCATCATTCACCGTGTGAGGCTACCGGTGCAGAGTGGATCACCACGTCAAACTAGCTAGAAACAGTCCATACTGGCACTCTGTAGGGGTGGCCTTGCTTGATGTTTCCGGCTTTGTAGCCGACCTAAAGAATCATGCTGCTGACCATGGGTTTCATATCCATGACGAGCGGCACCTTGTCGAGACCTATTCCATGCGACAGGCCTGGGAAGTAGACC
>CANJEC010000236.1 GCA_947473395.1 Actinomycetota bacterium
CCGTTCACGGTGAACCTCGTGGACATCAGCTGCCGATTTGAAGCAACCTTCGAGTTCACCCCTGAGCGGAATGCTGTACCGGTAAGGTCTCGACTTCTGCCGCTCGGCCCGCCCGTACCGATGACACGGATAGTTGCTTTGTCTACGCGTCCAGAGGCTCCGAGCGGTCCAAGAACCTGAACCGAGGTAACGGTTCCTAGGCCGAACCAAGAGCCAAGTTCAGTCCCGCTAAAAGCTCTGCTCCAAGCAGCATGTGGGTTCCCGCCAGTGCCATCGAACGGGTCTGGAACGCCACGCAGATAGGGAACTTGTGAGACCCAGACGTACTCGCTGTTTTCTGTGTGACCACCGCTACTGGCGGAGTAGACCGCATCGATCAGTTGCGAGTTATAGGTGATGACTTGGTTCGTGGTTGCGTTGACTGCATTTTGCCAGTTCGCAACCTCGTACTTGGTTCCCGTGTAGGACTGATGGAGCACCGAGCCGTACAGGTCAAAGTCAGCAACGCCTCGAACGGCAATGCGCTTTTGGGCAAAGGTGCGACCGGCTGTGGCTTGGGCCTTGAGTGCTTCGATCGGCCAAGAGGCAGACATTTCTCCGAGGCCGTAGAGGTACTGCTGCATGGGTAGCCCCCAGACAACCGCTCGAAGACCACCCGCTGGGTCAAGCGAGATGCGAAGCATTCCGTAGCGGTAGCTGTAACCCGGGGTGCTGAGCTTGAGCGGGCCACCAGCGCTCCACAGTTGAATGTCAACGGTGCCGCCAGTAACAGCAGTAAGTCCGCCCGACCAAGCGATGTTGTTTCCAAATCGTGTGGCAGTAACGGTTGCGCCGCCTGGAGCCCAACCGATTCCCTCAAATGCAGTTGACCCACCGGTTGTGAGGGTAAAGGCGGGTTGTTTTTCGGCTACCAGCACTCGTAAGTCGTTGTTGATCGTCGCTGCCGGCGTTACTGCTGCGCCACGGTAATACCAGCCAAGAATGTCATTGAAGGAACTGCCATTGGCAGCCATTCCACGAGCTCCCCACTGACTCATACCAACAGCGTGGCCCCAACCTGACCCGTTGAACGTGAACGTTGCATCCTGTGCCGAGACCGCTGTTGTTCCGCCGCTGATTCCATACAAAGCCAGCGAGACAACAATCAACAACCAGGGGAACAACAACTTGATACGCCGGGGTCGCAGCGTGGTGTTGTCTTGTGTGGTTGCTGCACTGACGTGCAGGCGCGGAATGCTCATGAGGAATCCAATCGACCTGATTCGCGAGCCACTTGAGAAATTCGCCGATTAAAACTCTCCCTGAAAATTCGCCCTAACCTTGAGAACTGCTTAGTACCTTCGGTTTTCTGCCGATACAGGAACCCAGAAGCAGCGAGTCTGCGAGAGATAGTCGATGAGCACGAGAGGACCAATCCGCATGACGAGCAGCGACCGCAGCCGAACTGAACCAAGCTTCGGTGCAACGCGTCAGCCACTTTTTGGCTCCTACCCGCCAGATGCTGATGGGGTAGAAGGGGCAACTTCTGCAGTGCTCGATCCAGAACTGTCACTCCATGGCCGACTAGCTGTGATTACCGGAGGCGCAGGATTGCTCGGAGCAGCCATGGCATCCGAACTCGGTGCTCGTGGAGCAGATATCTGCTTGATGGGCGATGACCCTGTGGAGCTTCGCCGCACCCTTTCCGAACTCGACCCCAGTGTGCGTTCGGTAATGCTTCGATGTGACTTGTCCTCTGAGTCAGAGGTGTTGTCTGCAACCGACTTTATTCATCGGATGGGCCGACCCGTTGACCTCTTGATCCACGCAGCCGGGTTACAAGCCCCTGCATCTGTAGCGACTGGCGCCGTGGAGAGTCTCGATGAGCATTACCTCTGGAACCTGCGAGGCCCGTACCTGCTCAGTCAGCAACTGCTGCCGGTGCTGACAAGCGCTCAGGGTCAGGTCGTGTTTTTTGTTGCCACCGAGACCGATCCGAGTTCGGTCGTGGGCGGGGATGTTCATCACACAATTTCTCAGGCTGCTGTGCAGGCCTTTGCGAAGGAGTTGCGAACCGAGACGGCGCGGCTGGGGGTGCGAGTGCTGATCGTTGATGCAGTGGCTCAGACCTGGTCGGACCTTTCCACCGAACCTGCTCGTCCAAGTGGCAGGACAGTGGTTGAGTCCTTGGCTTATGCAGTTGTGGATACCTTGACGAGCACCGAGATGGACGTTACCGAGCTGCGCGTTCAACGCCCTTCTGGCCCACTGCGCAGAGAGCGGCGATAGATTGCAGTCATGGCCAGGCTCTGTATGCGCACAGGATGTGATCACCTTGCCGAGGCACAGCTCTCTTATGACCCAGTCAACTGTCACGCTTGGATTGACGTGCTGCTACCCGAACCGGGTCCTGCTCAAGAACTCTGCGGCCTTCATGCAGCAAATCTGAAGGTGCCACAAGGTTGGGAATGCGAGGATCGCAGGCAGCTCGCTTTTGCTCCCTCACCTGCCGCTCCGTCACCTAGTGCTCCCTCACCTAGTGCTGTGGAGCCTGAAGTGGCGGCTAGGCCTGAGCCTGAAGTGGCCGTTGAGCCTGAAGTGGCGGCTAGGCCTGAGCCTGAGGAAGAACCGACTCGAGTTTCTGAGCCGAAACCAGCGCGAGCGAAAGCGAAGAGCAAGCCGAAGCCATCGTTGCTTTCTCGTGCGCTAAAAACAACAGGCCCTCAGCGCTCTGCGCTTAGTGAAGAACTGGGTGCTCCGAGTTCTACCGATACCAGTTCAACCGATACCAGTTCAACCAATTGAGAGATAGAGCTCCGATGAAATCGAATCCATATTTGAGTGGAAACTTTGGGCCAGTTACTGAAGAGGTCACGGCTTTTGATCTTCAGGTCACGGGTCAGATACCTGCGGAACTCAACGGACGGTATTTGCGTAATGGACCGAATCCAATTGCCGCTGACCCGGAAACCTATAACTGGTTCTTGGGCGATGGAATGGTCCATGGGGTTCGTCTGCAAGGCGGTCAGGCTGAGTGGTATCGAAATCGATGGGTGAAAAGTCCGGGCAGCTTTGCTCCTAACACAAACGTGATTGGGCTGAATGGTCGCACTCTTGCGCTCGTCGAGGCTGGGGCGCCGCCGGTTGAACTGGGATTCGAACTCGACACAATCGGAACCAGTGGCTTTGGAGGCACCCTCTCTCACGGTTACACCGCTCATCCAAAAGTCGACCCTGTCAGCGGGGAGCTTCATGCAGCTAGCTATATCTGGTCACTGCCCAACGTGATTGAGTACACCGTCACTGGGCCTAACGGAACTGTGCTTCGTCGTGAAGAGATTCCGGTGCCTGGCAGCCCGATGGTTCATGACATCTCGATCACCGAAAGTTCCGCCGTATTTTACGATCTGCCCGTTGTGTTCAATCTGGAAGATGCCATGGCTGGAATCGGCCTGCCGTACGCATGGAGCAA
>CANJEC010000237.1 GCA_947473395.1 Actinomycetota bacterium
CCGAGTTCAGTCCGGTTCCATTTCTTCGGTCGCACCTAACCGCTCACGCATGGTGTTGCTGGGATCATTCTTTGTGGTGGCCGCAGCACTTCTTACTGGGTCCTGTAGTTCAGGCAACGAGGATTCTTCTTCCTCCTCAACTACTTCGGCTGCAGACAAGGTCACGACCACGACAAAGAACCCCTACGGCGCAGATATCGAAGTAGACCCGCCTGCTCCCGGAGAGTCAGTGCTCACCGTAACGGGCCCGGCCGGACAAAAGACTTACTCCCTAGAGCAGATTGAGGCTTTAGGACCACAGACGGTCACCATTAACGAGCCGTTCGTGAACAAGAAACAGACGTTCACAGCAGTTCCTCTAGAAGCGCTTCTTACCCCTTCGGGCTTAACCGGTAGCCAAATGATCGACACGACTGCAATTAACGAGTACGAGTACTCAAATACGGCTCAAAGTTTTGTGGATGGCGGAGCACTGCTGGCCTATGAACTGAACGGCAAACCAATTCCATATGATCAAGGAGGGCCAGTTCGTATCATTTTCGCTGATGATGCTCCCGGTGCTTCCAATCTGGACGCGTGGAACTGGAGCCTCAACTCGGTTAGCGCTCAATAGCCTGTATGCCTAATTCGCCTGCGCCTAGAAAAATGGAACTGGGGCGCATCTTTGGACCTCTCCAGATCCTGCTTGCTGTGTTGGTGTTGGCCGGGATGGCAGGGCTCTTGGCACTTGCCGAAATTGACCGCTCCGAGTCTCAGGCTGCGACTCGAGAACTAAATGCATCGGATTCCGCAATTCAGGTGGCAGGGGCTACAGCACGCGACGCGCTGACCATGAATCAGCGAGCCCGAGCGTGGCTAGTCGGACTCGCATCTCGTCGTGACGTTCAGATTTCTCGCGCGTTGCTGGCCCAGCGTCTCAACACAACTACTCGTGGGGGAGACCTCGCAGGTGAGCTGTTTCAGCCGGAGCTCGGTGAGCCTCTCTTGAAGTTTGATCAGGCATTTTCTTCTGCGCCTCTCGGGTTTTTGCCTCCAGAAGATCAGGCAACCTGGGGACCAAAAATGTCTCTACCGATTCTCGATATCGAGCAGGCGGCAAAGAACATCATTAGCCATCAGGAGGGGCTCGCGGATAGTTCTGAGAAGCAAGCCGTTCGTGATGACGAACTTCTAGCCTTTTGGCAGTTACGTCTTTCGTCTGTGGTGTTACTGCTCGCTGGGCTGCTTTTTTACTCCTTGTGGAGAGCCATCCGACGGAACTACGACCAAGCACAACAACTTCTGGATGAGGAGCAGATAGAGCTTGACCGCTCTTTGTCAAAGCTTCAGCGTATGAAGGAGTTTGAACAAGACGAGAGCCGATTACTGCAACTGATTATTTCGGGTTCGCCGCTCGAGCACGTCCTAACCGAGATCGCCGAAGTCGCCTCCGCTCATTCGCTCGGACGTACCTATCGAGTGTCCATCGAGGATGTTGTGAGCCGGTCACAAGGTTCTGAGGACGAAAGCGAAATCGCAGAGATGTCGTGGGAGTTCGAGATTGACCGGTGGAACAAGACTGGGCTCGTGGAACGTTTCGCTACTGCGCAGTCAGCGAGCGACACTGACCTGAGAACAGCCAACACAGACTCCGGTACTTTGGCTGATATTGGGCGGCGCTGCGCTGAGTTAGCGAGGATCGCAGTGAGTGACAGTTGGGCTCGACGAGAACTAACTCACGAGGCCACCCATGATCCCTTGACCGGTCTGTTTAACCGAGCATATTTAGAGCAGCGACTTGGAGAGCTCTTGCAGATACGAAACTCCGGTGGCCCCGAGGTGGCCCTGGTTTTTTGCGATCTTGACCGATTCAAGCTGATCAACGATTCACTTGGCCACAAAGCCGGAGACGTGTTGCTGGTCAATCTGGCCGCATGGTTCGGCTCCGCTGTGGATGCGTTCCTGAGTTCCCCTGCAGGTCTGACGGCCGATGTTTTGCTGTCCCGATTCGGTGGCGATGAGTTCGTCATGGTGTGTACGGCAGAACATGCTCTCGAGGTTGCTCTGGCCCTCGGCTTGCGGGTAAGCGAGCTGTCGAGTCGTCCCATTGTGCTCGAAGGCATCGAAACCTTCACCGATATGAGTATCGGGATAGCGGTCTCTACTGACGACGTTAGAACTCCAGAGCAACTTCTCAGAAATGCAGACGTAGCAATGTATCGATCCAAAGCGATGGGCCTAGGTGGCCCCGTGCTCTACAGCGGCGAGGTAGAGGCTGACCGGATTGAGCATATTCAAACAAACACCATGCTGCGCAGAGCGTTTGAGCGCGACGAGTTTCGGTTGTATCTGCAGCCAATCGTTGAGTTCTCTACCGGAGACACTGTTGGCTTTGAGGGGCTAGTTCGCTGGCAGCACCCAACCCTTGGACTGCTTGGTCCAGGGCAATTCCTAGACAACGTTGAAGAGTTGGGTTTGATCAGTCAGCTCGATTCTTGGATGCGCCGGGAGGCATTCGCGGTCATGGCGAGTGTCAACAAGGGCACTGTTGGTACCGCTCCTTATCTCAGTCTCAACGTGACTGAGCGCGAACTTCAGAATGCGACTTTTAAAGAGGAAGTGATGGAGCAGATCCGTACTTCTGGCATTCCCCCCGAGCAGGTCGTACTTGAGTTGTCAGAAAACGCCTTCGTTGATTTTGAAGGCCACGAGGAAGTGCTTGAGGATCTGCGCTCAACTGGAGTCCGGATTGCCCTTGATGACTTTGGGACGGGTTACTCATCTCTGATGCAGTTGCAGAAGCTGCCGATTGACATCGTCAAGCTAGATCGAGCATTTGTTTCGGCGCTCACTTCTGGTGGCCAACGTGCGCTGGGTGTGCTTGAAGGTTTGCTTCAGGTGATTAGCGCTGTGGAGTTGACGTTGGTGGTCGAGGGAGTCGAGACCGAGTCGGAACAAGATGTGTTGGTTTCGCTCGGGTGCAAGTTCGCTCAGGGGTACCTCTACGGGCGTCCCGCTCCGGCGATGGATGTCCTTTCACAAGTCGTGGCCACCCTGCCGCCTTCAGCCGCGATCAACACAGTCCCGTAGCGGGAAAGTTCACCTAGTGGTGCTGATTGCTTGTCTGCAGCGGCAGCCCTCTACAGCGGCTACATCTGGGAGTACAGCTCAACTAGGCGGTCAAACTGATCAATCACAGCGTTGTTGAGAAGTAAGCCAGCCTTGAGCGCACCGAAGACGAATGCAGCGCTGGTGAGTACGTCACCTGTCAGCTGATCAAAGTTGCCGCCATCATTTCGCAGTGCTGCTGAAAGCTGGTTGTGGGCTTCGGTCCACGAAACTAGCCAGGGCAAGCCTTGAACATGGATCGGAAGAGTCCCACTCAGAAAATCCGGTTGAGGCACTGGCTCGTAGGCGAAATCTCCGGATGCAACGATGATGGCCTTTGATTTCACCTC
>CANJEC010000238.1 GCA_947473395.1 Actinomycetota bacterium
CAGAACGGGATTGCGCTGATTACCAAGGGCTTCGTGAGGACTGTCCATGAGCGCGATTGCCAGGTCCACGCATGGACAATTAATGAGCCAGCAGAGATGCACCAGTTGCTCGACCTTGGTGTCGACGGCATCATCACCGATCACCCGAGCCGATTACGAGCCGTGCTGTTAGAGCGCGACCAATGGAACTCGTAGACACCCGTACGGGGTGGACCCGGTCTGGTATGCATGTTCCCCCACTGCTCGTCATGACCCTGCTGACCTTGGCTTGTCTGCTCATGGGCCTGACGGAGGTTGGTAGCGCCAATGCTCTGGAACGAAATGCCCCGTCGCGCATTCTTCAGCAGCCCTCAGAGCAACTGCCCTCAGATCCAGTTCCGGGAGAAGGGCTCTCTGCAGCCGTTGCTGCAGTGCCGGCAAACTCAGCGGGTCTCGACGCCGCTTTGGAGGAACAGAAAAAGCTCACTGAGAAACAACTGCGGGCACAGCAGGAGTTGCAGCGAACGGATGAAGAGATTCAGGACCTGACTCTGCGTAGGCAGGCTTCCACAGAGTTGCTCGCTCGCAGGTCCGAACAGGTCACCAAAGCCGCCGAGACTCAACTGAAACTGCGCGGCGCACTGCGGATCATCGGAGTTGAGTGGTTCATCACAGGCTTCGGCAGGCTCTCTGCATTAAACCCCGCAGTGAGTTCAGCGGAACGAGAGCGCCTCGACCGAGCGCGTGTTCTGTCGGAGTCGGCAGCGAGTAGCACGATCAGCAAGGAGCGCTTTGCTCGAGAGCAACTCAAACAATTGCAAGAAGAGCGCTCTGGCTTGCAAAGGCAGCTTGTCGAGATTGAGGACTCCCTTGGGCAACTCAGTAGCAAATCGCAGGGGCTCACGGCTTCGCTGCAGCAACTCGGAAAACAGTTGGCGCAGAATGAACAGCGAGTGGCCGAGGCGAGAATGTCTGCAACCGTTACTGGTACGGACTTGTCCACTGGCGCCCTTGACGCTTACTGGCGTGCTGCTGTTGCCCTCCAAGCCAGCAATCCGAATTGCGCAATCCCATGGTGGGCAATTGCTGGGGTCGGCAGGACCGAGAGCAAACACGGCACCTACCGCGGCGCATCGCTTGGCAGGGATGGCCTTGTCTCGCCGCCAATCTTCGGTCCTGAGTTAAACGGTTCAAACTCTTTTGCGATCGTACGAGATTCCGACGGTGGGGCACTAGATGGAACAGCGACCACTGATCGCGCAGTTGGCCCCATGCAGTTTCTTCCCAGCTCTTGGAGAGCCGTGGCACGAGATGCAACGGGGGACGGCGTAGCCGACCCGCAGAATCTGTATGACGCAGCGCTCACGGCAGGCGTTTACCTCTGTCGAAAGGGCCCCGGCCTCAATCAAGAGGGCCCGCTAAGGGCTGCCTACCTGAGTTATAACCGAAGTCAGCGATACGTCGACATCGTTATGAGCCAAGCATTTGACTACCAGCGCTCCGTTCCGCTCGCTTGATTTTTGGCCACAGTGATTCTCAGGCTTAGGTGAGCTTCGGGTTGTCATTGACTCAGCCGCCTTCGGATGTAGAGTCTGCCTACTGTGTGAAGAGCGTCACCTTTGCGGAGCAGACCCTGATTCGTCGGGGCGGTTCCTCTTCGGCGGCATTCTTCGCAGCACATATCACCCGCTCCAGCACTTCTTGTCCTTAGGGGGAACACATGCAACGTCAAAAATATCGGAATACAAAATCACTACTGGTGGTGAGTTCGCTTCTGTTTGTCGCCGTTCTCGCTGGCGCCTGCGGGGGCAGTAGCGACAAAGAAGCCACTGGCGATGGCTCAGGAAAGCCAACTCCCGGCGGGACCCTGACCTACGCACTCGAGGGTGAGACTGCTGACGGATGGTGCTTGCCCGAAGCGCAGCTTGCCATCTCTGGCATTCAGGTGGCACGGTCTATCTACGACACCCTCACTGCCCCGAACGAAGATGGCGATTACGTGCCGTTCCTGGCTGAGACGATCACACCCAACGCCGATTACACCCAGTGGACACTGACGTTGCGGCCCAACATCACCTTCCACGATGGCACTGCTCTCGACGCTACGGTTGTCAAGAACAACCTCGACGCCTACCGGGGCAAGTACCCGGCACGCAGCGTGCTGCTGTTCTCGTTCGTTTTCTCAAATATCGCTGACGTGACTGTCGTTGACCCAATGACTGTCTCAATCACGACGAAGACCCCATGGGCATCCCTGCCCGGAGCCTTGTTTGGTTCTGGTCGAGTCGGCATGGTCGCTCAATCACAACTTGATGACCCGTCAACCTGTGACACCAAGCTCATTGGAACAGGGCCCTTCTCTCTGGTCAAGTGGACACAGAACGAAAGTCTCGAACTCAAAAAGAACCCGAAATACTGGCAGAAGGATGCCGACGGCACCCAACTTCCCTACCTAGACGAGATTGTTTACAAGCCAACACCCGAGGGTGCTAGCCGTATCAACGGACTACTTGCTGGTGACCTCAACGCCATCCAAATGTCTGGCGGCGAGCAGATTGATCAGCTTCGCGACGAGACCGAGGCTGGCAACATCAGCTCCTATGAGTCAGACAAGTTTGGTGAAGTTAGCTTCGGGCAGTTGAACACCTCGACTGCACCGTTCAACTCCAAGACCGCTCGCCTAGCAGCCATCAAGTCCATCGATATGGAGGCTTATAACAAGACGGTCAACCTAGACGTCCTTCAAAATGCAAATGGTCCATTTGCTCCCGGAGGAATTGGCTACCTCGAGGACTCGGGTTACCCCACCTACGATCTTGCTGAATCCAAGAAACTAGTTGCTCAGTACAAAGAAGAAACTGGCACTGACTTGGCTTTCACGTTGATTGCGACTCCCGACCCGGCAACCCAAGCTGCTGCTGCAGTTGTTCAGCAGATGGGCAAGGCTGCTGGAATTGATGTCACCATTACTGCTCTTGAGCAGGCTGCGTTGATTAGTACTGCCATCTCGGGCAAGTACCAGGCAATGGTCTTCCGCAACTATCCCGGTGGGGACCCCGATGCCAACTATGTCTGGTGGAAGGGTGGCGGCAACCCCGTCAACTTTGGCCGCTTTGACGATGTAGAAATCAATGCCTTGCTCGATGAAGGTCGAGCAACTCCTGACAAGGCAAAGCGTCAGGAGATCTACGGCGATATCAATAAAAGGTTCGCCAGCGAGGGTTACAGCATCTGGTTGCAGTGGACCCTCTGGGACATTGCGACTGCGACTGACGTCTTCGGCACGCTTGGGCCCGACTTGCCTGATGGTGGCGGCGCACCGTTCCCCGGTCTTGCCTCAGGACACGCGGTTACTGGGATGTGGATCCAAAGCTAGTTTGCAATAACAGCTTAGAAACACGAGTTAGTTACACATGCGGTGATCGGGGCTCTTGCCCCGGTCACCGTGAATACTTC
>CANJEC010000239.1 GCA_947473395.1 Actinomycetota bacterium
ATGACCTGTTTCATCACGACATTCGGGTCTTCAATGTCTTTCGCTTCTGGGTAGAAGGTGGACAGCGCCGCAATGGTCGAGACCAACATTCCCATCGGATGAGCATCGTGGTGGAAGCCCTCCATAAAGTGCTTGCGAAGGTTCTCGTGGATGAACGTGTGGTGTGTGATCTCGTAGCGCCAAGCCTCAAACTCCTCAGGGGTTGGAAGGTCCCCGAAGATCAGCAGGTAGGCAACCTCGAGATAGCTCGAATGTTGGGCCAGTTGTTCAATCGGGTATCCGCGGTAACGCAGGATGCCGTTTTCGCCATCGAGTTCGGTGATTGCAGAGGATGCCCCTGAGGTGGTGCCAAAGGAGGGGTCCTGGAACCAGACTCCTGGCAACAACTTGCTCCACTCTTTGGAGTCAACTCCGCCGTTGAGGATTGGGATCTCTACTGCTTCACCGGTTCGATTATCGGTGATGGTGATTGTCTCGGCCACGTCTGCTCTCCTGAGGTCTTCTCACTCGGCATCTTAGGACCTCTTTGGCGGGTCCCATGACGCGGCCCGCAGTCGAGTTAGCTGCCCGCAGCTACGGCCGGATAGATGCCAGATGGCCCGGCAGCCTCACGCGCAATGACAGTTCGAATCGTGTCGGCAACAACTCGCTGCGCAGCAGACGGAAAGCTTCGCCGACGAACCCCTAGGCCAACGGATCGTCCGGCGGCACCAGTGATTGGGACTCGCCGCCAGTCGCCGTCCAGACCTGTGGGAGCGGCAGAGGCCGGCACAATTCCGGCTCCGAAACCGCTGAACACCAACGAGGCGAGCAGACGCATGCCATCGAACTCCGCCTTGGGTCGAAGTCGCACCCCTTGCTCGGCCGCGACTTGTTCAAGTTGTGCCCGAAAGGGGCTACCTGGAGCTTCCAGTAGGAGTTCATGAAGCACCACTTCTTCAATGGTGACCGATTCGTAACCATAAAGAGGGTGCGAATGCGGGGCGATCAGCACGCGATCCTCGTCAAAGAGCGGGTCCACACGTAGTTCCACCTCATCAAGTGGAAGGTTCAACACCGCTAGGTCGACTGCACCCGAGAGCAGGTTCAACACGAGTGAACTTGTGGTGGCATCCAAGATGACGACTGAGACCAGCGGAAACTGCAGGGCCAGTTCGTTGAGCAACGGTGGAACCAGCCAGCGCGCAACCGTACCAATGCTTCCCAATCGGACTGTTCCAGAGACCTCGTCTCGTAGCGAGGCAACATCTGAGTCCAGAGCGTCAAACTCGGCCTCGATGCGGCGGGCACGACTGAGTACTGCTCGGCCTTCATCAGTAGGCTCGGTGGTTGCCCGGTCAATCAGGGTGACACCCAACTCGCTTTCTAACCTCGCAACGTGAGCTGACACGTTTGATTGCACCGTATCGAGGGAACGAGCCGCAGCCGAGAAGGAGTGCAGTTCGACCACTGCCATAAAGGCTTTGAGTTGCTTGCGATCCATGAGCTCTTTCTATCACAAATAGAGATAGCAACTATCTTGACTAAGTGCTTGAAAGAGTGCTTGCTTCAGGCTACCTTTAACTTCATACACAAACGCCGGGGGTGCGGGCGAAAGCCCCCCTCGTGCCAGAGTCATCGGGTCTCCCCCCGATCTGATGACTCACCTGCTGAAGGACTGGCTCCCCCCGCCAGTCCTTCGGCCTTTTTCCCCAAAGCCAGTAGACGTCAGGCAATTTGAGCCGTTCGGCAGTACTGTCTGCAGATGCAGACATCGCAGAACGGCTCCAGCAGCGCCCAGTTATCCACGACGGGTGCGGCATTCTTTGATCTTGACCGGACCTTGCTAGCTGGAGCAAGCGGACCGATCATTAGTGATGCGCTCAGGCGGGTTGGGCTGCTGTCAGGTTCGACCTCGGGAATTGAGTCGGTGGCATTCGGGATTTTCAATCTCATCGGTGAAACCTGGCCATCCATGATGATTTCCCGACAAGGTGCACGCGCTGCGCGGGGCTGGGCTATTGAACTTGTGCAAGAGGCAGCAGACATCGCAACAGCTCAGCTCTTGCAGTCAGTTCTGCCATTTGCACTACAAGAGATCGAGGAGCATCGCGCTGCCGGTCGCAAACTCGTCATGGCGACCACCACACCAGCGGATCTGATTGCTCCGCTAGCAGAGGCGCTCTCTTTCGATGATGTAGTGGCAACTCGCTACGGCCATAGCGGCGGGCACTATGACGGAACCATCGATGGCGAATTCGTTTGGGGTAAGGGTAAGGCCCGAGCAGTGCGGCAATGGGCACAGAGCCATCAGGTGGACCTCGATGAGAGTTACGCCTACTCGGATAGCTATTACGACGTCCCCTTGCTGTCCCAGGTGGGTAACCCGCGCGCTGTGAATCCAGACCCACGCATGTTTGCTCAGGCCACCATCCGACGTTGGCCAGTCATGCACTTTGATGTACCCCCAGGAGTGCCCAAGTTTGCCGGCATTGAGCCGCAACGGTTGCTGCTCCTCCTAGCCCAGCCGCAGCTCTTTCCATGGGTTCGCTTTGGAATCGACGGGCTCGAGAATCTGCCGACAGATGGCCCAGCAATTCTGGTGGGAAACCATCGCTCCTACTTTGACCCGCTCGCAATCTCATTTCTTCTTGCTCGTGGTGGTCGGCCCGCTCGCTTTCTTGGCAAAAAAGAGGTCTTTGATGCCCCGCTTGTGGGTGATGTCGTGACGGCTCTTGGCGGAATCAGAGTGGACCGCGGGACTGGCTCAGACGCACCCCTGCGCGCTGCCGAGGACGCCCTAGAAGCAGGCGAAATGGTTGCGCTGATGCCTCAGGGAACAATTCCACGCGGCCCGGCCTTCTTTCATCCCGAACTCCAAGGCCGTTGGGGTGCAGTTCGGCTGGCTCAGGCAACGGGTGCACCGATTATTCCTATCGGGCTGTGGGGAACCGAACAGGTCTGGCCCCGTAGTTCACGGTTCCCAGACGTGACGCAGGTGCTGCGGCCGCCCAAGGTACACATCACGGTGGGTGCCCCCGTTGAACTGGGAACTGATGATCTTGACTCAGAGACCAAACGGGTGATGTCAGCGATCTCTGCGTTGCTTCCCGAGGAGTCACGTTCCCTGCGTTCGCCCTCACAAGATGACTTGGCTCGAACCTATCCCGGGGGAGTGGTACCCGATGACGTCGAGTGGGCCAGCGATCACGAGACGGACCGCCGACCGGGCACTGACTGACCCTGCACTGACCGAGGCTTACTGCTTGGCAATCTGATTCAAGTCCATCTGGGTAATCAGGTCGCTCATGTGCTCTGCCACATAACGGGCGCCCTCTGGAGTGTCGAAGTGCAGCCCGTCAGTCGGGCGAAGTGTCAGCCCATCTCTCTGAGTAGGACATGGAAGCTCAGGGCAGACAAAGCCGGCCAAGTCGATAGCTGTTGCAGATGGCTGAC
>CANJEC010000240.1 GCA_947473395.1 Actinomycetota bacterium
ACGGACAACTACATCGACGGTGTCCCCAACAAAAAACTCTGTCATATCCGGTCCTTTCTTGAGCTAGCAGTCGCTCTGCAATTTGCTATGCAATTCGCTTCCGCTCGCTACGAACAGGCCAAATTCTACCGGCTGGTTTTCAATCCCGGTCAGGCACCAACACAATCAGATCCGATATTTCACCGTGCTTGACCCTTGGAGCTTTCGATCCCGTCGGCGGATTGAGAGCTACCTCTCCCAGGCCAACCCCGCTCTCTGGCTTCATCCGGAACCCCAAATAGAGGGGGTCAGTCACACCCATCAGGAGGCTCAGCAGGCCCTCGGGATCCACCAACTCGCTGGCGTCACCTTCGGTCAACTCACCCGCTGGCTCATACGGGTGGAGTTCGACTTGCCCTCCGCCTACCTCTAACAACGTATTGAGAACCTCTTTCATCCTGGGCTCGACAGCAAACTGGGCAAGCAAATTGGCCAACAAGCTGTCGGCAATGATGTGGTCATCCACAACCCCGCCGGTAGTGAGGTAGCGACTTGATCGCTGCCGAAACTCAACCACAGAACTGTTCGGATTGAGCGCCTTCGTTGATGGCCGAAACGCTAGGGCCGACAGCAGCACCTCGGCATCGGCAACTTCAGCCTTGACGGTGTCATCTGCAAGTAGGAGCACCCTGTTGTATCTATTTCGGGATGTGGCAGGTGTCGAGTAGTACTCCTCAACCCAAGGTTGAATCCCATGGTGAGCAAACTCAAACTTCAGGTGGCTGTCTTGATAAGAGGCTAAGAGATCCTCTTGACCAGTAACCCAATGAGGAAGAACCACCGTCAGTTCAGCATTTGGGTGCATATGGCGAACAGAGATCAGCAACTCGGCTGCACGATGATTCCACCCAAGAACTAGGACGCTCTCTATGTGAGTGGTCACTATTTGATCAGCATCTAGGCGGCCACTGCGAGGTGACTGAGACTGCCCTGCTGATTGACCCTTCGCCGGAGTCCACTGCTCCGCGCAATGTCCGTCCTCGGCGAGTAAGACCAACTGATGACCCGCAACGAGAGTGTCGGCACTCGGACAAAAGAGCACTCGTTTGCCATCGGGTAAGGAGCCCTCCGAGGAATACAGGCCAACAACTCGAGCCTCGGTACACGAGGCCTTGGCGTCAGCAAAAGTCATCCCAGCCAAATCGCCCTGGCACTCACGCAGATAAAATTCGCTACCACCGAAGTTCACAAGATCCCTAAAGACCACCGAAAGTCCAGGGCTAAACGCAACCTGAGCAGCAATGTGAGCCTGCAGGTCGGCAGCTTCGGCAGTGACGAGCTCAACCCCCACAGCTTTGAGTCGCTCAGCGAGCAGAGACCCAAGGTTGATGTGCTCGCCCGAAGCCCTAGGGAACTCAGCAATGACCCGGGGGCGACGAAAACCCTGGTTGCCGGGCTGTGCAACCCCACGAACCGGATGGGACTTCTCAATCGCTGCGACGACGGCAAGGATGCACTTCACCGTCTCGGCGGTCTCGGACTCCATCTCCTCTGCACTGGTGTCGTGGCTTCCGTCATGAGTATCTGGATCAGCAACTTGAGCAGCAAACACAGAGTGAGGAAATGTCCTCACTGCCTTCTCCTTCTGCTCTTGCAGCTGCGCCAATATCTGCGAAGCAGTGAATTCCTTTCCGTTAGCAGAGCTGATGTGATCCTTGCTGAGAACCACAACCGAGGTGGCAAACTCAATCTTCAGGATTTTTTCAAGGTCGCGTTTGTCACACGGGTTGCCCGTTCGTAACTGGACCGGGCTTTGCCGACGACTTCGCCAAGATTCAGAGGGGTCCCCATCATCAGCTTTGTTGCTTGAACGGACCCCCCGCCACCACTCGTGCATGACTGCATCCATCTCAGTCCATGGGGTGTCTGACATGACCGCAACTGTCGGCACCTGCTTGCCAGACCCCGAAAAGAGAAGTTCCTCAACCACCTTTCGGGTCAGGTCAGTCCAGCCCAGCACCACGTAATAAGGCGGTCGGAGGTTCTCGTCTTTGTTCTGCCCCTTCAAGCGAACGGGGTCACGGCCGCGGCGAACGTGCTCAACCCTGCGTTCGAACTGTGAACTCGTCAGCGAGATCAATGAGGAGAACAGCAACAGCCCAACCAGCGTGATCCCTAGTGCCAGAAAGGCGAATCCGCCCTTGTCCTCTGCGATCTGACCAGGGTCAATCGTTCGAATCAATGTGGTCCACATGACGTGCGGAAAGCTGCCGTCCTGCGTCAGGTGGAACAGGCTCACGATAACTGCGGAGCTAAACGCCACCGTAAACACGGCAAGCGCAAGCCAACCAATAATCCAGATCGGTCCTCGGTTCAGTGCCCAGTCAATTCGGCTGAGCATCCAAGACAAAACGCGCATCAACGATGCACGAATTCTTCCAATGATCCCCTTCATACAAGCCCCTTCCTGCTTGACCCCGATCGCAACCAAGCAGCGGGCCAGACGACCATTAGCGCAAGAAGCAAAGAGAGCGAGCAGACTGTACTTCCCGGCGACCCTCTCCGCCCGGTGAAATAGTTCCTGCGGCAGAGAGACTCCGTCACCAGCAATCAATACCCATCAGCACGAGGAGCGAGTTGGCATGACTACGCAAGAGACCAGCAACACCGCAACCGTGATCGTGTCAGGCGGCGCGGCCGTCAGCCCATTCACCACCCCCGACGCGGCCTGCACCCAAGGCCTTGCAGCAGGAAACACCGATACCTTCCTCCGAGAAGGCCTGCTCGCTGCCGGCTACCGAGTGTTCACCTCACCCGCAAGACTCGGTGCCGGAGAAGTTGCCGAAGACCCGGGTTGGGAAGGCTTTGCAGATGGGCCGACTCCCCTGCCAGCAGACATGACCGTGAACGCAGTCGGAGACATTGACAACGCCGGAGCAAACCTCGCCAGATTCTTGGGTCACCTAGAAACCGAATACAACATCACCACTGTTGACATTGTTGGCCATTCCATGGGCGGCCTATTTTCAAGGGCAGCCATTCGAGTCCTCCAGGAATCAAAATCCACACTCCACGTGCGCACCCTCACCACGATTGGCACCCCGTGGACTGGCGCATTCGCGGCAGATTACGCCCATGGCGACCTTGCGCTAGTCGCCTGCAACGGCGACCCAGCCTGCGAGGCTGCGATGACCGGTGCCAAAACACTCGATGCAACTGACTCTGAAGGGGCGGGCCAACAAGTCACCCAGCGATACCTTGCCGGAGAAACAGACGGCCTTGGAATTGACGGCAAAGAACAATCAACTGCTTGGAATGACCGTCAGCAAGGGGTACTCGCCAACATTCCCGTGGTGACCATCGGCGGAAACCACTTTGATAAGCCCGGGATGAGCAGGGTCTGGCCTCACGACGGCCTCGTCGCCCTGCAAAGTGCCCTCGCAAACAACGTCTCG